>JAAZGM010000335.1 GCA_012511245.1 Methanomicrobiales archaeon
CGCCCGGTATCGGAGCAGAGGTCTCTGCATCCCTGACCAGGATAGCCAGGAGGTTGCTGCTGAAGAGCCAGTACTGGACAACACGGTCGCTATTCTCCATCTGCACGGTCTTTGAGAGATCATGGTAGCCCGATGCGTGGATCTCGGCATTGTACAGCTCGCCCGCCTTCACCGGGAACCCCACGCTCCCTGAACTGTCGGTGATCCTCGACTCCGAGAGATCCTTACCCGTAACGCGCACAACAGCGCCGACAACTGGTTTTAAGGTCCCGGAATCGTAGAGTTCAAACTCAAGAATCCGATCTTCCCGGACCATGTTGACCTGGATGCGGGTCGCATCATAATCGGCGTAATTCACCCAGTTTCGGTAACCGTTCCGGACGATCTTCAGGCTTAGATCCTTTGTTCCAGCGTGAACATAGGAGTATGTTCCATCCGATGCAGTGCTTCCCACATAGTCGCCATTGACGTATATGGAAGCATCGGCAAGCGCACTGCCGGTCTTCTCATCGGCCACACTGATGCGCAGGGTGACCGCCTGCGCAGTGCAGCAAAGGAGAGCGCAGGAGATGAGAAGGGCTATGATGAGGCGGCGATCCATCATGATGGAGTATACTGTGGCTAAAAATTTGAGTGCTTCGGTTCACATCCACCGCTCGGCCGGGATACGTTCAATAACCATCCCTTCCACAAGTACCGGCATCAGCGTCCGGCCGACCTCAATTGCACGATCGAGACGCCATTCCCGCTCCGCGTAGATGGTGAAGATGGGATCGCCCTTTCGGACCCGGGAACCCTTCTTTGCGTGGATGAACAACCCCGCGCCGTGGTCATAGGGAGAACCCGCGAGACGGGCGAGGGTGATGAGCGCACTGTTGTTCAGCTCGATGACATAACCGTCCTGCGGCGCACGGACATCGAATTTGTACTCTCCCGGGACGATATCAGTGGATTTTACCGTCGGATCGCCGCCCTGGATCTCGATGATCTGGCGCATCTTCTCCAGCGCCTTGCCGCTCCGGAGGATATCGGCGGCCACCTCGACACCCCTGCCGTATGCAGCCTTCCCGGCCATCTCGAGCACAATCCCCGAGAGGGAAAGACTCTTCTGGATCAGGGAGTTTGGTTCGCCCGCTCCCTCGAGGACGGCAAGCGCCTCGCGCACCTCAAGATTCGGGCCGATGGTATGACCGACGAGAGACTCACCGTAACTGAGCGCGCATTCGACCCGCATGCCGAGCCGCTCCCCGAGCTCGATGAACTCCCGGGCGAGTTTGCGCCCCTCCTGGGGTGTCGCGATCTTGGTATTCTGACCGACCGGGATATCGATGGCCACGAGATCGGCGCCGACGGCGAACTTCTTTGCCATAACGCTTGCAAGCATCTGGCCACGGGCGTCGATCCGAAGCGGATACTCGTAGGTGATGATCTTGTCATCGGCGGGGGCGATGTTCGTTGCCCCACCCCAGACGATGACGCCGCCGACTTTCTCGGTCATCTGC
>JAAZGM010000053.1 GCA_012511245.1 Methanomicrobiales archaeon
AGGACCCGGCGATTGCCGCTCCGGCATCGCAGATGCCCTGCTCGTCGAGGTGGGATCCCATGGTGACGACAGCGACGCAACTCTGTGCATCTCCCGTGTGGAAGTCGCCCTGAACAATCGGCCATCCGCTGGCCGGTGATTTCTTCTCAACCATGTTCTTCACCTCACAGCAGTCCTAATACGACGACACCGGCAATCAGAAGGCCAACTGCCATGCCATACCAGAATGCGGTCACGCCTCCGGCGGTGTTGAGAACACCTTCCCTGTTCGGGAACGATGCCAGGAAGTTGCCCTCTCCGGAGAGCATACCGACCAGGTCGTCGGTGATCTTCTCAAGTTCCGCTACCTGTTCGAGCACGGGGGTGTAGGAGACACCGGCAGTGGTGACGACGCCGACCATCGGATCGACAACCAGACCGTACTCGGGCAGCACCTGAATGTACGCCATTTAGGCACCTCCCTTGGGCTCAAGGATCGGCTGTGCGTCGAGCCATGCGTAGGCGTCACGCTTCGAGAGCTCGATGTACTTCTTGTAGGTGTAGAGCCACCCGACGATCGAGACCACCAGTGAGATGATAGCGGCATACATGCCGATGAACGCGAACGAGATGATCGCGATGGGGATCATCGAGAGGAACCCGCACTCTGCGGCGAGCATGAGCGTCCTGTCCTGCTGCTCCCCCGGCCCGAGACAGGCGTTGAAGGAGTGCTGGATGGCGATGGCGCCGAGCATGAAGATCACGGCGATGATGCTGCCGCCGATGAGCGAGAACTCGTAGCTCTGCACGACGAATCCGAGGATCGCGATCTCGCCGGTGATCATGCCGAGGAACTCGAACGTTCCGCAGGCCATCGCCGAGAGACCGAGAATGGTCATTGCGCCGACGATCGCGAGTTCGATCAGCGAGACGACCATGACGGGGATGTCCATCCGGACAACGGCGTTCGCCATCAGTCCGGCGACTGCGCCGATGATTGCGGCGATGATGATCGTCACGATAGGCGCGAACGGGCCGGTCGTGGCTCCGAAGAGCGCGGCGACGACACCGGACCCAAGGGCAATCATACCTGCCGAGGGGACACCGGTACCGAGACCGTAGCTGCAGAGGTGCTTGATCGTGTCGGTACCCCAGAGGAGCGCGACTACGGCGGCAAGCCCGCCGAAGAACGAGAAGTACTCGGTGCCGGTGATTGTGTTCAGGTATGTCAGGTAAATCAGGACGAGCGATCCGACAAGGCCGTAGATCAGGATCCGGTTGTGCGGGATGCCGCCTGCTCCGACTTCAACTTTTACTGACATTTAGAATACCCCCACCAGTTGGAGGAGCCCGATCGCGAAGATGCCGGTAACGGCGGATGCCACGGCGGCTGCGATGATCGCTCTCGGGAACCGCTTGAACTTGGGGTCGTGCGGCCCTTCGATAGTACCGGTGATGTTGTATGCCGCAAGCACGGCGTTCACGAGGAACATACCGACCGCGAAGATGCCGGCAAGCGAGATGGCGACGGGCGCGATCTGCTCGACCGTGGCGTTCAGGATCACCGGGAGTTGTGCCTGGTAAACGTCGAGAAGCTGGAGGTAGATGAGCGTTCCCCCAAGACCTCCGAGTGCGCCGCCGATGACGCCGCCGATCCAGGAGATGAACGGGAGGCCGTGCCCCTCGGTACCCTGGCTCTTGTACTCGGGGAAGCTGTCGCCCGTGATCGGGTCTTTATCGACCTTACCGGAGGCAGCCGGGATACCCATGCCGAAGACGTAGATGACGTTGACCATCGTACAGGTGATCGCCATCAGGAGACCGCCGCCGATCGCACCGCCCGCGAGGGCGACGCCGAGTCCAAGCGGGGCTGCCCATGCGCCACCGAAGAGACCGGCAAGGCCGGCACCGGCCGCAAGCATCGCAACACCGGTCGCGATACCGGGTGCCTGTCCCATTGCAGCGGGAGCACCGCCGACCGGGACGAAGTGAACACCGAACGCGATCAGGACGCCGCCGATGATGATGCCGACGAGCGCGATCAGTCCGGCCATCTGTACGAGGAAGTAAGCGAGCGCAAGCGCTGCTACGATAAGAACGATACCGAGGACGAGCCCCATTGCCGTCGGGGGTTGGATGCCTCCAGTCTGTTTAGGTCCACCGAGTGCGCTCATGACGATGCCTCCTCATTGGCCTCGGGAGCCGTGTAGGGCCCGAAGTTCTTCCTTGCCCAGACCTCAATGTAGCGGTCGATGATGGCAAAGACCAGGATGACGACGACACCGACGACGATCGGTCCCCAGATGTTGAACTCTTCGAAGACCACGGTACGCCAGAGTTCGAAGAAGACGATCAGGCCAAAGCAGATGCCCGACGCGGGGCCGCCGAGTTTGGCGCTGAAGAAACCGTTGTCGAGCGAGTTCCGCTGGCCGGCCTCGGCGTAGCGGACGATGTTACCGGACGCGGAGATCGGAACGCCTGCTCCGAACTTCTGCTCCTGGTACTGCCGCTCCTTTCCGTAGAACGGGTTACCGGTCGCAGACCCGGCCGCACCGAGCGCGATACCCCAGACGATACCCAGAAGCGGGAGCGGGAAGG
>JAAZGM010000054.1 GCA_012511245.1 Methanomicrobiales archaeon
CTCCACTCGGGCATCGGCGAGATCATCGCCTTCATAAAAGACCGCTACCCCCATTACCGGGTTGCAGTCCTGACGGGAGGCGCACTCCTCGCCGACCCGGAAGTTCGGGCTGCCCTCATGCAGGCGGACCTCGTCGTCCCGTCGCTCGACGCCGTCTCCGAGGAGGCGTTTATGCGGATCAACCGCCCCTGCCCCGGGCTCACTGCAGAGGGAGTGTTTGCGGGGATCGTGACCTTTGCCGGAGAATTTACCGGCGAGATCTGGCTTGAGGTCTTCATTGTCCCGGGCATCAACGACACCGAGGAGGAGCTCCGACTTCTGAAAGATGCCGTCGCGACGATCAACCCCGGCCGCGTCCAGGTGAACACCCTTGACCGGCCCGGCACCGATATCCGTGTGAGGCGGGCGGCGCCCCGGAGCCTTGAGCGGATCGCGGCGGCGCTCGGCGGGGAGGTGATCGGGGCGGCCTGCATCGATCGGGCGTTGCCGCCGGAGAGCGGGGATATCGCAGAGACCATCCTCGCCATCATCCGCCGCCGGCCCTGCACGCCGGCCGACCTTGCCGCCCTCCTCGGCATCCGCCCGGCTGAGGTCGCAAAGCACCTCAGGGTCCTCGAGTCCAGCGGGCTGATCGAACCCGTGCGCGAGGAGCGGGGCGTGTTCTACCGGCCGGCCTGAGAGTACCCGGTATCGCTACCGGCATAACTATGCCCTATCGGTAAAAGATACGTATGAGGATTCATGGCGGTAGGTAAGGATATACTCAAAAAACTGCATACACTCGTTGACCGGGAGATCACGCTCATGCATATCTGCGGCACCCACGAGGCGGCGATCGCCCGTGCCGGGCTCCGGAGCATTCTTCCCGAGGGCCTCAAGATCGTGATGGGGCCGGGTTGCCCGGTCTGCATCACCCCGCAGGGTGAGATCGACGCTGCGCTCGACCTGGTGGAGCGCGACTGCACCATCGCCACCTACGGCGACCTGCTCCGCGTCCCCGGGACGAAGGGATCGCTTGAGTCGAGCGGCGGTGATGTCCGGGTGGTGCAGGGCGTCCACAAGGCGGTCGAGATCGCGCGGAAGGATCCTGACCGGGAGGTCGTCTTCATATCGGTCGGATTCGAGACCACCGCGCCGACGGTCGCCGCCACAATCCTCTCTCGCCCTCCGGAGAACTTCTCGATCCTCTCGTGCCACCGGCTCGTCCCGCCCGCGATGGCGTGGCTCCTCGCCCAGGGGGAGGCAGCGCTCGATGGGTTTCTCCTCCCGGGGCACGTCTGCGCAGTGATGGGCTACGAGGAGTATGATCAGTTTCCCGCCCCGCAGATCGTCGCCGGGTTCGAGCCGGAAGATATCCTCCTCGCTCTCCTGATGGCAGTTCGGCAGGTCAGGGAGGGGGCGCACCGGGTCGAGAACGCCTACCCGCGTGTGGTCACGCGAGAGGGAAACGTCAAGGCAAAACGCCTGATGTATGAGGTTTTCGAGCCGTACGATGTCGAATGGCGCGGATTCCCGGTGATCCCGGCCTCCGGCCTCCGCCTGAAACCGGAGTTCGAGGGCTACGATGCTCAGAAGAAATATGATATCGAGATCCGGCACGTGGATAAGCACTCGGCCTGCATCTGCGATAAAGTTCTCCGCGGTGTCGCCCGGCCTTCCGACTGCAAACTCTTCGGGAAGGTCTGCACCCCGCGTACCCCCGTTGGCCCCTGCATGGTCAGCCACGAGGGAGCGTGCAAGATCTGGCATCTTTACGAATCACGGAGGACGTGAAAACCCCTCCTCCGCTGGCCTTTTATACCTTACACCACAACATAATATGGCTGTCTCGGTAGGGTAGTGGATATCCTGAAAGCCTCCGGAGCTTTCGACCCGGGTTCGAGTCCCGGCCGGGACGTATCTTCATTTTTACCGGACACTCATCGTCCGAATCTTTTTTCTATAGCGTCGCGAGCCGGCTTTTTGTGGCACCAGCTGCACCCGCGAAAGCGGGGATCGCTCTATGTTTGTGCGTACAACACGCCCATCAGCAGGTGGATGTGACCCGGACCGGTTTATCGATCGCCCGGGGATGGCGACGGTCGTAGCGAACCTTCATGAACTCTGGAAGTATCTACAGGGGAGCGTATGCTCATCCCGATATCATACCCCCTGAACCGGACAACGCCGCTCTACCCCGGAACGGAGCCGCTCACGATCACCGTGACAGGGTCCCCTGAAACGGGCGATGCGGAGGAGAAGAGCCTGATCACGTTCTCCAGCCACGTTGGGACGCACATCGACCTCCCCCGACGATTCTGCCCGGGCGTGGGCTCGGTCAGGAGCCTCCTTGCCCCGGAGGCAGTCTTTGCACCCGCGCGGTGCATCGCGATCCCGAAGACCGGGGGAGAGCCGATCCGGATCTATGACCTTCTCGAACATATCGATGTGATCCGGACGTCACGCGCGCTCTTCATCCGAACCGGGAGCGGCCGGGTTCGGGGGAGCGACCCGAATGCATATGTAAGAGACTACCCCCGGGTACACCCCGAGGTGCCGGAGTTCCTCTGCAGGGAGAACCCGGCCCTCAGGCTGTTCGGGATCGACACCCTATCCATCGTGAGCTCTGCAAACCCCGAGGAGGGAAGGAAAGCCCGCTGCGCGTTTCTCTGCAGATCGCCGCCGATCTTCCTCCTTGAGGACGTGGATCTCTCCTACGGCAGACTGCTCAAAGAGCCCTGGACCCTGCGGGTCTACCCGGTGGTCTTCGACGACCTCGAGGCGGTGCCGGTGGTGGCGCTTGCAGAGTTCGGGTGAACCCAATCTCTCAGAGCCCCCTCCAGCCCCGGTACTTTGCTAAATCGGTTGAGCTCACCCTCGGGAAGTCAATCCATTGACTCCCGGTGTCCGGGTCTGCTGATTCCATTTCCGGCCGTCAAGCGAAGTTACATTGCTCGATTACAGATGCCGAAATGAGCGAAGTACTAAGCCTCTGGATATGATGAAAGACCCTCATTCTCCCACCCGGGCAAGGAGAGCCCTATCTATCCTGTCATAGAGATATTTCAGGTCGAGGAACTTTGCTATCACGCCGGCCTCAAAATCGATGCGTGTCGGTTCATCCCGGGCGACAAGGAGGCGCCCGGTTCTCACCACCTCGTACTGGAACTCAACGGGTGCGTCATTCAAGATACGGAGATCGATCTCATACCGTGGCGTGATACACCGCTCAAGGTCGGATGCGATCCCCATAGCATACTTGTAGGACTCATAGGGTTCCCTCTCCCCGGAGACGAGCAGCCCTATGTCGATATCGCGAAAACCGTCATGACGAAGGAATGAACCGTAGATATATCCGAGAAGCAGATCCTCTCTGCCGGTGAGGCACCGGCGGAGCTGGCTGATGATCCGCTCTCTGTCGACATCGTTCACTTCTTCCCCCTCCTGTATCTCCTGGCCTTCGTAAGGGTCCATTCCGCGCACAATCGGGCCGACGGCAAAGAGGGTTGCGTCATCCCTGCTCATTAACCCTTCCCTGCAGCAGGACCCGGTATCCTGTAGCGCCCCTGCCAAATATCAGAAAACCGTACGCAGGCCCTGCAATCACTCGGTTCCCGGAGATCGCCTATAATGGGTTGCTCACGGTTCGCATGTGGCGCCTTTTCCAGCAAGAATATCCCGGAGCCGCTCCCTGCCGCCAGGTTCGGGGATCGTTCTCCCTTCATCCCGGGCGGCACTAAGCCAGAGGGAGACAGCAACCTTCACCTCCCGGAGCGCCTCCTCCTCGGTCTCGCCGAAAGCGGAGCACCCAGGAAGTTCCGGGACCACGGCGATGAACCCCTCGTCCTCATCGCTGTAGATGATCTCAACTGCATATTTATGCGGCATCGTTCTTCAAGAGATCATAGCCCTCAACCATGTTAAGCAGCTGGCGAACCTGATAGGGTTTTGCCATCTCACCCGCTTTCCGGAAGTTTAGTATTTCCATGACCTCCGGTTGCACATAAACCCCTGAGACAACCCATTGCCGTGATGCGGGGTGCCCCCGCCTCACCAGGACAATTGGCCTCACCATGACCATGAATACCGCCGGTGTAGCACGTGCACCATCTTCCTTGCCGGTGAGCCGTTAGTGGGAAAACAGGTAGCGAAAATCACTGATCGTCAGGTCACGCAAGATTGGGATTGTTTTTACAGGGTATTGTCGGACAGCACCCCAATGCAGAGAGGGTTATCCTGATGACAGATGATTGGAATGCCCATATGCCGGGTTCATTCTACGAAATATATTCCCCTGAAAAAGAAAATGTGCTTTGGATTCGGTTCGAGTTTACTACACGCCGGGGCACTACCCCGCATCACGGCATCCTCCTCTCCGTTCGGCCGAACGGCGACCCGGACCCCTGGTTTCCACAACCCCCGGGTCGAAGCAACTATAAGTATTCCCTGCCAAAACACCGATATCTATGCAGTCCCGGGAAGAAATAGTTGCGACCCTGCAGCGCCTCAAGGGAGAGATCGCCACGCGGTTCTCGGTCAGCCGGATCGGCATCTTCGGCTCGGTCGCCCGTGGCGAGCAGACCGAAGCGAGCGACATCGATATCCTCGTCGAGTTTTCCCGGCCGATCGGGTTCTTCACCTTCCTCGAACTTGAAGAATTTCTCTCACTAAATCTCAGCGCCCCCGTCGACCTGGTGACATCCGATGCCCTGAAACCCGTAATACGGGAGCGGGTGACTGCCGAGGTCGCTTATGTCTGAGCGGTCGGAGATCCGCCTCTTTTGCAAGCGGATATTGATGAGTTTGTCGAGCGCATCCTGCAGTACACAACAGAGACGACATACGGCGAGTTCATCAATGATACCAGGACTCAGGATGCAGTCATGAGGAACCTGGAGATCCTTGGGGAGGCGGTTAAAAATCTCCCACCCCGGTTTACGGGGCAGTACCCGGAGATCCCATGGCGGTTCATCGCCGGAATGCGAGATAAACTCATCCATCACTATTTTGGCGTCAGCCTTGAGATCGGGAGACAGTGCAGTCCGATATACCTGTGCTCCGGGAGTGGCTGAAGGGACTGAAAGAAGAGCAATGAGACACAGGAGCTGTCAATAGGATATGTTGTGCGGAGACTGAGCGCCGCGAAGCGATCTGGAGCCGGATAAAGACGGTTTGCCCATACCCGGAGGGTTTTCACACCGGCACATCCCGGGAAAGTTGTAACTCAGCCGCTGATGAGCCCGATTGAACTTCGCCTTCTCATCTACGCTCTGGAGGTAGTTCGGAATCTCGTCTAGAGGTCTGGATCTCATTGCCAGGTGTACAACGCAGATCCCGAACCCGGGCATCATGTGCAAGATAAACCTGCAAAACCCGCCCGTCCCCCAAAAAAGAGTATTAGTTCCCCGGCACCATCCGGGCGAGGTCCTCCTCGACCGTCGTGATCCCGCGGATCCCGAAGTTCTCAACGAGAACCTTCAGAACCCCGGGCGAGACGAAGGCCGGGAGGCGGGGGCCGAGGGCGATATCCTTGACGCCGAGCGAGAGGAGGGCAAGAAGGACGAGCACCGCCTTCTGCTCGTACCAGGCAATGTTGTAGGAGATCGGGAGTTCGTTGATCCCGACGCCGAACGCCTCCGCGAGAGCCTGAGCGATGACCACGAGCGAGTAGCAGTCGTTGCACTGGCCGGCGTCGAGGACCCGCGGGATGCCGCCGATATCCCCGAGGCCGAGGCTGTTGTAGCGGTACTTCGCGCACCCGGCGGTGAGGATGATCGTATCCGCAGGAAGGGCCTCTGCGAACCGGGTGTAGTAGTCCCGCCCGCTGTACCGCCCGTCGCAGCCCGCCATCACGAGGAACCGCTTGACGGCGCCGGACTTCACCGCACCGATGACGGTCTCGGCTATCGCGAGGACCGGGGCGTGGGCGCATCCCGTGATGAGGTCGCCGCGGGAGAGGTCAACCGGGGGCTTGCAGCGCTTTGCGTGTTCGATCAGGGCCGAAAAGTCCTTCTTCCCGTCAGGCGAGGTTTCGATGTGTTTCAGTCCCGCAAACCCGACGAGCCCGGTGGTGTAGACCCGGTCGCGGTAGGAGTCCTTCGGGGGGACGAGGCAGTTCGTCGTCACGAGGACCGGACCGTTGAACCGGTCGAACTCCTCCCGCTGGAACGGCCAGGAGCCGCCGTAGTTCCCGACGAGGTGGTCATATTTCTTGAGGTCCGGGTAGCCGTGCGCCGGAAGCATCTCGCCGTGGGTGTAGATATCCACTCCCGCCCCCACGCTCTGTTCGAGGAGGTCGGCAAGGTCCTTGAGGTCGTGGCCGGTGACGAGGATGCCCGGGCGCGTGCCCGCCGCGGTCCGGACGGTCGTGATCGCCGGCGTCCCGTAGGAGGCGGTGTTCGCGGTATCGAGGAGGGCAAGAACCTTCACGCCGACCTCGCCGCACTTCAGGACGTAGCCGACCATCTCGTCGACGGAGAGGTCCTGCAGCGTGGCGACGAGCGCCTCCTGCATGAAGGTCGTGATCTCCTCATCCTCGTGGTCGAGGATGGCGGCGTGGTGGTAGTAGGCGCCGAGCCCTTTGAGACCGTACACAAGGAGGTCGCGGAGCGAGAGGATGTCGGCATCCACGCTCCCGCGGGCGGCGACGATCTCCTCGGCCTTTGCCGTGATCGCCGCAGGGCTCGCCGGCGCCCAGGTGCAGGCCGCAGGCTCCGCACTTCCGGCGGGCGGGAGGGCGTCGCGGATACGGACCGCTTCCTGGATCATATCCCGGAGGCGGGCGGGGTCGAAGTTCACGTTGGTCAGGGTCGCAAAAAGGCATCCTGCGACGAACGTCCCGGCATCCGGGTCCCCGCCGCTTGCTTTCATCGCTGCAAGGTTCCGTACCGAGAGTCCTTTGAGGGTGTAGATCAGGACGTCCTGGAGGCCGGCGGCCTCCTCATCCTTGCCGCAGACGCCGCGTATGGTGCAGCCGAAGCCCTTTGCCGTCTCTTCACACTGGTTGCAGAACAAGTTTTCTCACTCCATAGTATCTTTATGATACAAGATATCGTTTAGATACTGAAGTATAAGTAGGAGAAGGTTTCTCTAACTATACCATGCAGGATGAGTGTACGGTCAACCAGACCGTCCAGTATCTCGGGAAGAAGTGGATGCTCCTGATCATCCTTGAACTCTACAAGGGGGAGGGCTACACCCGGCGGTTCACCGAGGTGAAGGACCGGCTTCCGGGTATCACGTCGAAGGTTCTCTCGGCCCGGTTGAAGGAACTGGAGGCGGAGGGGCTCGTCGAGCGGAGGGTGGATACCGGGACAGTCCCCATCAGGAGCGAGTACACCCTCACCGCAAGCGGACTTGAGATCGTCGGGGTGATCAAAGAGATCAAGCGGTGGGCGCTCCGGTGGAAGATCGAGAACCGGGCGTGCGGAGCGCAGGACTGTCACGACTGCGTATTGTGAGCGGCCCGCTCACAGAAAGGTGTCGACGAAACCCTTGAGCGGGCATACAGGTGCATGGAAAAATCCATGATTGACTCCGGAAGCGTGAAAAGGGCATCCACCTATGCGGAGCCTGACGGCATCCCCAACCAGGTTTTCCGGGGCAGCCAGCGGAGCACCCTGATCGGGTTCCCGGCGAAGGCAGCGGATCCACGATCATTCATTATCTCATGACCACACAACATGTCAGATGAATGACACCCAAGGTCTCATCCGGCACCTGCCTGATCTGCAGGACTCCTATCACTAAACGGAAAGCCCTCAAACATGGCATAGAATGTCTTCAGACAGCGGGCTGGCCCACCGGAAAGAAACCCTCCCTTATCATCATGATCCAGGGGCAGCGCAGCAAAAAATACTGGCTGATTGTTCTCGCGCGGCATGATGCACTGCTCGCTGACCTCGACAAATTGATCCGCGATGTGTGGGTGGAGTGCTGCGAACATCTCAGTTCTTTCCGGATCGGGGGCGCCATGTACGATTCAGACGATGAATACTCGACAGATGCTATGGCAGTTCCCCTCGCAGATCTCGTCTCTCCAGGCAGCACGTTCTCCTATGATTACGACTTCGGTTCCACCACCTCGCTGGACCTGAAGGTGATCGGGGAGTCGCCTGTTACCCCGCCGGATGCCTGCCTCTGCCTGATCGCACGAAACGATCGGCCGACCATCCCCTGCGATATCTGCGGCGGTAAAGCCGGATTCATCCTGGACGATCCCGATGAGGAGAACGCGCATTATTATTGTTCAAAATGCCTTGAATCGACAGAACTCGATCCTGAGTACGCGGATATCATCTCTAACTCTCCAAGGGATGGTATCTGTGGTTATGTAGAAGATCCCATTGCCGCCCTCTCCTGGTACCCCTCCGGATGGAGCGCTGATGAGATCGTGCCTGAGATTTCAGGCGATATTCAGGAGGATATCATATTCTCCGATGAGATGGAGATGGACAACGCGATCGCCGCCGTCATCCAGGATATCGGACCCGATATCGATGCGTTTGTGGAGGCGGAGAGGGAGGCATACGGAGAAGAGGACGCCGGTATGGCCGGGATGAGCGTCCTGGCCTTCTGCACATTTATGTATACCCTCTACAAGAGGGAGATCGGAGTATGGGACGCCACATCGGTGCAGAACTGCCTGGTTGAAAACCTATCGCAGAACCCGATCTATCCGGACGATTGGGCGGAAAACGCCGTCCCTGCCCTTTGTCGATTTCTGACTCGTATGGAGGCGTCAGGCCGCCTCACAAACGCCTCAGAACTCATTGCTGCCCTCAAAGAAGGAGAACCCGACTTTCAGGAGGAAGTCACGAGCCCCGAGAAGAGCAAAGCTATATTCAGGCATATTTTGATGGAAGCGGAAGAAATGGGCGTCAACACAAACGATCTGGATGAGTTCTCCACCTTTGCCGTAAAAGAGCTCGCCACATTGGCCGGATTTGACCTTGAGAACGAAGAGGTTCAGGATGAACTCATCCGCCAGATCGAGGGTGGGCAGCCTGCTGTGAGCGGCGACGAGCTTCGCACCGCCATGATCTTTATCCGGTGCGAGGACTTCTGCAGCCGGTTTGATGATGAAACCGTCCTGGATCGCTGCAAGAAGATCACCGGAGATCTCTTCGATCACCCGGCCACGCCGCTCTTGCGAGGAGACGTGATTCTCTGGAGTGCGGCAATCGTGTATACGGCCTGCCGGGATGCAGGGCTGATCCGGCCGGGGAAGGGTGGTTCCCCCCGGTTGGCTGAGGAGATCGGCTTGTTCTTCGGCTTTGAGCGATCGTCGATCCGGAACAAGGTGGCAGCGCTGAGGAAACTCCTCCCCGACTGAGACCTCTGCCGACAAAAAGTATCAACCAGGAGAACCGATACCTTAGTGGACGGAAAATCGGATTTACTCATGATCGTCATCGGCATCGACCCGGGGATCGCAAGAACCGGCTACGGCGTCCTCAGCACCGGCACCAGGTCTCCGACACTGTTGACCTACGGCTGCATCGAGACCGGCAGCGAGTGCATCCGCGAGGAGCGGTTGCTTGAGATCCACACGAGGATCTCCGGTCTCCTTGACGAATACAACCCCGCGTGGGTCGCCGTGGAGCGGCTCTTCTTTTCGAGGAACACCACCTCGGCGATGCAGGTGAGCGAGGCCCGCGGCGTCCTCCTCCTTGCCGCGGCGCAGCACAAGATCCCGGTTGCCGAGTATACCCCCAACCAGGTCAAACAGGCGGTCACCGGGTCGGGGCGTGCCGACAAACATCAGGTGCAGGAGATGATGCGCCGGCTCCTCAGGCTGGAGGAGATCCCCCGGCCCGACGATGCCGCCGACGGTCTCGCCCTCGCCCTCTGCCACATCAATATGGGACAACTACGATGATAGCCCAACTTTCCGGAGAAGTGATAGCCACCGGCGACCGGTGGGTGGTGATCGATATCGGCGGCGTCGGCTACCGGGTGCAGGTGACCGGGCCGACGCTTGAGACCCTCAGGGAGGCGAAGGGCCGCGTCACGGTCCACACCCATATGGCGGTCCGCGACGACGACATCAGGCTCTTCGGCTTTCTTTACCCGCGCGAACGAGAACTCTTCACGATCCTGATCGGGGTCTCGGGCATCGGCCCCCAGACCGCCATGAACATCCTCTCCGGGATATCGTTCGAGGACTTTGCCGTTGCCATCCTTGACGACGACACAAAGACGCTCACCCGGATCCCCGGGATCGGGAAGAAGGGGGCCGGGCGCCTGATCCTTGAACTGAAGGAGAAGATGAAGAAGCATGCGGATACCTTCGCCGCCGATAGACGCCCGACCGGGGCCAACGACGCTGTGAGCGCCCTTATATCGCTCGGGTTTTCACCCGCGGAAGCAGGGGAAGCGGTTGATGCCGTCCTGCCCGGTCTATCCGATGCGAACGTGCAGAGCCTGATCCGCGCTGCTCTTGCACACCTCCGGGAGCGCCGGATATGAACGAACGCATCCCCTCCCCCTCGCCCCTCAGCGGTGAGACCGACGACGCGGCGATCAGGCCGGCGCGCCTCGATGAGTTCGTGGGACAGGCGCAGATCAAGGAGGCTCTTGCCATCGCCATCGCCGCCGCAAAAAAACGCGGCGAGTCTCTCGACCACGTCCTCTTCTCCGGCCCGCCGGGCCTCGGGAAGACGACGCTCGCCCAGATCATCGCGCGCGAGATGGGAGCCGGGATCAGGAGCAC
>JAAZGM010000363.1 GCA_012511245.1 Methanomicrobiales archaeon
GCGAACTGAAAAGGTGCAGAAACGAGATCAGGTGAAGAGAGGCGCGGTCGGCATGAGGCCTGCACAGCACCAGGAATGCGGGGGAAGGGATTCGAACCCTTGAACTCCTTCGAGACTGGACCCTAAACCTATCACATACACTTGGCGCTGTTTACACCTTTAACCGCGCCGGGAGAACGGTTGCCAATGAATGTGATAGAGAAACTGAAGAACCTCGATCCGGTCAATAAAACGTATCTCGAAAAGTACATTCGCCACCTCAAGCTCAAGCAGCTGAAGCAGAAGACCATCGATACGAAGGTCTGGCGGATCTACACCTTCCTCTCCTGGAGCAAGTTCAGCGACGCACAAGAGGCAGGCCCGGAGCGGCTGGAAGACTACTTCATCGAACGAAGAGCGACCGTCAGCCCCTTCACCCTGCAGGGCGACATCCTCGAACTGAAGCTCTTCTTCCGCTGGCTTGTCCCCGACAGGGAGAAGGAACTCTTCCGTAACATCCGGATGAGGCGTCCGCGCAAGCATCTCCCCGTCGACCAGTTGATCACCCGCGAGGACATCGTCCGGCTCGTCGATGTCTGCGACAAGCCGCGTGACCGCGCGCTGATCATGCTCATGTGGGACTCTGGCGCCCGGATCGGGGAACTCCTGAGCCTCAACATCGGCCACGTCCAGTTCGACCGCTACGGTGCGGTGGTGATCGTGAACGGCAAGACCGGGATGCGGCGCCTCCGGCTGATCAGCTCCGTGCCGGATCTGCAGACCTGGGTCAACACGCACCCGCTCCGTGCGGACGCAAACGCCCCGCTCTTTGTGACCTCCCGGAGGTATGGGCACGAGCCCCGGCGCATGAGTATCCGGACGGTTGAGAACAAGTTGAAGTACGTTGCCCGGAAACTCGGGATGACGAAACCGATTCACCCGCACGCCATCCGCCACGCCCGGCTCACCGATCTGACCCGGAGCAACGGCAAGAAGCAGGGGCTCTCGGAGATGGAGCTCCGGCTCGTCGCCGGCTGGGAGAAGAACAGCGCGATGCCGGAGGTGTATGTTCACCTGTCCGGCGCGGATGTCGAGCGGAAGTTGCTGGAGAACGCCGGGCTCGTCGATGACGCGTCCGACCGGATGGATACCGCGCTCGAGCCCCGGCAGTGCCCGCGGTGCAAGGCCCTGAATGCTTATGACGCCTTCTACTGTGCGACGTGCTCGATGGCGCTCGTCGAAGAGGCGGCGAGAAAGGTGGACGAGTCGACGGAGGAGGCGAAGAAGAGTGGGGAGTATCTGGAGTATATGGAGTTGGTTCGACAGTTGAAGAAGGATTTGGGTTTGTCGTGATGCTCCAATGACTTTGCTCGCAAAGGAGAACAAGGCCATCTCAACATCAGCGCACTCCCAGATCCCTTTCTTTCTCAGACCTTTCTCATACATGTAATATAATATCCCTGCTAACGTTAGCAGATTTAGGGGTGTTAGCGTCGAGTGGTTGACGATAAACGGTTTGCCCAAAAGAGCCCACGTCTCGCCTTTCCGGCTTGTTACAGACTTTCGCCCAACTGAATTCGTTTGAAAGGGACGTTAATGACAAATGGATTTTAATCGCAAATGGAAACCGTTATAAATTATTTTACCAAGATAAAGGTAAATGCCCGTTGGTTGCAACCTGTATTTTTCAAATGACGATATCAATAAGGCGAAAGCGTCATTGAAGAAAGGACGGAACTACTACGCGGAATATGAAATCCTGCCGAATGGCATGGAAGTCCTAAAATTCGAAGCTGACTTATTCAAATCGATTCTTAAGAATCCAAAGCATCCAAACTTCAAAGTAGTTAAAGATTGGCTGAATGATCAAATTGCGGGCACTGAAACAGTAAAACAAGAATATAGGGAAAAATTGCCCAAAGCTATGGCATTGGTGCTTGAGCAGACGCCCGACGCGCTGGGTCTCGCCGTAAGGGTTCCCAAATACAGGGGGAAAAGATCGAATGCAGTTTACGATAACTTAAAACACAAAACAAAGGGCGATGCCTTTGCATATGAAATACTGGGAACTGCAGCATTCATTGGAAAAAGGTGGGTCAGCACTGATGGAACAATGTTAGGGATCAACCAAAGAGATCGTATTGATTTTGGAGTGAAGTTCCAGGCTAGATACGATGGAGCATCCAGTGATTTAGAGGATCAGCCAAGAAGATTGACGGTTGAAGCGGATACCTGTATCCAACGTAAAAGGGAGGTAATCGGAATAGATTTTAAATATAGTGAAAGTGGGGAATACGGTTCATATGAGGCGGATCAACTCGAAGGTGTAAAAATAGCCATACTAACTGGAGAGTGTACCGAATTTAATTTTGTCACAAATGGAGTATTTTCCAAAGGTTTTGCAAAAGCAGTAGCTCAGATTAACAAAGAACTTGATGAGGCAGATCTCGATAACTTCGAGATCCTTGGTGAAGATCACGAGAAATTTAGAAAGATCCGGCTGTTTGAAGGTGTGAATTTCAGTGGCAGGTGATTCGAGAAATAATGAAGTTCAAATGCTGGAACTCCTGTTAGGTCTCTCTCTGCCGGATTCCTATAAGACGTTCCTCCTAGGATCAGAGCACACAACAGTAAACGGCCTTCCGATCTTAGGCCTGCCCGTCGACCTCTCTCCGTCTTCTGCATTAGGGGCTACGGAACTTGTCCGCTCATCGCGGAGCGATCTGGAGACTAAGTACGTCGCCATAAGGCTTCTCGACTGCCGGGCTCTCTGTCTGGAAATCTCCGATCCAAGGAGTTCCTCAGATGCACCACTCGTTGAAATTAATCTGCGTGATGGAACCCCGCCGGAATATGTTCACCCATCATTCAAGCAATATGTTGAAGAGGGTGTCCAAAAAAACCAGGAGATTTTGCTTGCAGTTAACCGGTTGGAGAATTTACAAAAACTGTCAGGTGAGAAAAACCCCGCATGCAACATGTCAAGATTCGATCACAAAATTGCCGATAGGTTCCCCGAAGCAAAACAGCGGCGTGAGTATCGCTGCTGTGTCCACGATCATATCGTCGGATTGACCGCGTTGCAGTTCGATAAAAATATAAACGGACTGATAATCGATGTTTTTCTTGCAACGGATCATCCCGGTTATCAGGAAGGACACGGCGTACAAGCATTGGTCACGCTCATTCTGTCGGATGCCTATAAGTGTGGGGGATCTATGGCACTCCAGTTCACAGGCAACGTGAACGCTGGAAGAATTCCCGACGACTTGGTCTACCTCGGTAAAATGTTTGGTATTGCTTTCAAACACACGGAGGAAGGGCATATTGACCACGATGAGTCGGTGGCATTGTACGGCCATTTGACAGGTCTATCCACAGAAACCCAGGAAATCATTAAACGGTTGCATAAATGCGGGCAAAATATTTCAATCGAGGGCATCTCGTTTCTCATCGCTTCGGATATCTGGAAAAACCATGAGGTGGAATGGGTATTAAAAAATTTTTCAAGGCCGGAAGACCTCCTTCTTGGCATGGACAAGCCGGAAAATCGACTAAAATATTGTGAATCAATCTCTTTTGGGTGTGCTGCACTCGGGATCAGCAAGTTGCAGCAAAAGATCGCTGCCGACATCTCGGTTGACAAAGACAACCCGGTTATCGAAGATGCAGCGTGTACGGTCTCCATCAAGAACAATATCGCCACTTTTCATGCAAATTACCTGTACGCCCTACCTTGGATAAACGTGGCAGAGCGCCTGCTGATGGACCCTAATGAGACGTTGCACGTGGCACCGCTACCCGTTAAGTATCGTCATACGTTTGGTGAAGTTGTAAAAAATTACGCGAGTTTGATGAACGATCAAAGGAGCGCAGTCCTTACAACCAAAGAGGCGGAAGAAGATCCTCAGTTCGATAAGATCTCCGAAGAACTGCACAAGAATACAAGGGCTTCCTTAATGATATTGCCATTCAGATTTGACGAACTGGAGCAAGAAGTGGCGTCAAAGATGATGCGAGCAGGCAGGGTGCGCCAATGAAGCTGATTGTCATACCGCTACCAGAGGAGGAGTGGAACAAACCCTCCGTTGCCCAGGCAGTTGAGGATATTATGATATGCTGCCGCCGGATTTCCAAAAAAGTAGACCTCGCGACCGAGCGGAGAAGGTTTGCTAAAGCATCGGATCTGATTGAAACTGTCGCTCTTGACCACATGCGTAAAAGGAATGCCAACTATCTGGAACTCGATAACGAAGAAGCGATCATGTTGCTGAACGGATTGGAAAGAGTCTACAGCACCTGCACTCCTTCGTTTATACATCCAGATCGCATTGGTGAATTTTTAAACTGCGTTAAACTGAAAAAAATTGCTCATCTGCGTTGGGAAAGGGCAGGCTTTGTGGTAATCCTATCTCCATTCGAAAATGTACCCGCCTCTTCTCCTCTACCCATCAAGCCTCACAAAAACGAGAAAGATAACCAGATACAACCTGTAAGCAAGGATGCGTTTCTCAACGACAATGATTGCTGTTCTAACGAGGAACTCATAAAAAAGATACAGGAAAAAATTTTGGAAGCCATCAACGCTGAAAGACCTTTTAATGCATCTGCATATGGGCACGAAGGTATCACCGAAACGCTTCGCACTGCCATATACGCCATTCAAAGTCCAACTACCTTTCAAGGATTTTTCGCTCGTATCCTTTCAAAGAGTAGCAGGGTGCAGTTCCTGCGAATCTCCTATGATGATGGTAGTGCTGGCGGTCTATTCCCCCTCTTCTCCCTTAAGAAATTGGAGATAAGGCCTGAGTGCTCTGTAATTATAAAACTGGGACTTATGTCGATACGCCATTCCGAGTCTCTGGACGTGATCACCGATGGATATCTGATCCGGAACAGCGAGATGAATTGGCAGGACTCATACGGGGAGCAAGAATGGTTTGCACATCAACAGATGATGAAACTTGTGGACGCATTGTTAGAGATTGAGCACTCGGTTGAGATCCATCTCTACCACACAGGCCTTCAGCCCGCCGTTGTCGGCGTATATCGGGCTGTTGTCGACCAACTGAAGAACCATCGGGGAAGAGTTATAGTCGTTCCATATTTCGCAAGGGGTGGGGATGGTTTTACTGAGGTGTGCTATGTACCCTCAGAGGCATGGTATTGAGGAGAGACGATGGTAAGAGAGTGGATACAAAAGTGCAAAGATTGCGAGGATAGAGAATTCCGGTACTCGGATTACTCTCTACAGCAGGACAGCAGACGAGGCTATGACCGTCCGGAGAGATGTCCTGAACATCAGCAATCTCACTCTCGAGAGATACAAAGCATTAGCGCGTCTCACTTCCATTTGATACCGCGAAATACCCCTCCTCCCATATTAGGTTCGCCCTTTCTCGGAGAACTCGAAAGACCTCAAAGAAAATTGGAGTATGAAGAGGTCCAACCAGAACACTTACCTATGGATTTAGGGATTACCGACGACAGTATATCTGAGTTGTATTCCGCTTTAGAAGCGAATCAGGTAATCGTTGTGGTGGCCCCGACCGGCTCGGGGAAATCCACCTTCATTCCGTATCGCCTTCTATCGCCCATTGGTAAACCTCTGGATCACTTCACCCAGAATGGCCCGATAATTATTACACAGCCCAGAATCCAGGTTACGCGGGCAATATCCAAGACTGTGGGAGAAAATTTTTTGGGGTGCCACATCGGACCCGGCTGTGACATCGGATATAGACACAGGGGTGAAAATCAATATGATCGTAGAAATCGTCTTATTTATGTAACTGACGGGTCGCTGCTGAACTGGATTGCAGCCGGAAAACTTGACAGCTACTCTATGATTATTATTGATGAAGTTCATGAGCGTTCATGCAATATTGACATGATATTGAGCTTGTTAAAACGGGAATTGCCAAAACACCCCAAATTAAAGTTAATTGTCGCATCAGCGACCATAGATACTAATTACTTTGTCGATTTCTTTAAGGATACCTGTGACACCACATTGGTGGAATTTGAGGGAAAACGCAATTTCGGGTATACCGTTGAATTTTGGAACAAAGAACCGATACCATATGGAGAACTCCCAAAGAAGATGGCCGAAAAGATCATTGAAATTCTTCAAACAACGGAATCCGGGGGGATTCTGGGATTTATGCCCGGTCAAGGCGAAATATCAGCCGTTATCTCCGAACTCAAGGAGAAGCTGACAATCACACAGAACCCTGACAGTGAGACAATTACTGGAAGTATCAATACGGTGAACGGAGAGTCATATTTCCAGATATCGGCTCTCTATGCCGCAGCCGGGAAGCAGAAAAACGATTGGGCTCTTAAACCTGAACTAGATCCCATAAGACCCGGAGATAGTGCATCTATTCCACGTCGCATCGTCATTGCAACAAATATTGCCGAAACCTCACTTACCGTTCCGGATATTGAGTATATCGTAGATTCTGGGTGGATAAAGCAGGCTGAATGGGATCGAAATCTTCGCAGAATGACGTTAAAAGCACGATTACATACCCGAGACGGATGTAAACAGAGATGGGGAAGATCCGGACGTACACGGCCGGGTTATGTCTATACGCTTTACACGGAAGAGGAATCTGACGGATTTGAAGAGCACACTTCGCCGGAAATACTGAGATCATGTATGGAGGAGCATATCTTAACGTTGAAGGCATGTGGTGTTTCAAGCATTGAAGATCATACATGGTTTACGAAGCCGAGTACGGATGAGATAGATGCTTCATTTGGAGTACTAAAGGAAAGGAATATCATTGACGACGATGGGGATCTGACATTCAAAGGGAGGGAATTATGGGAACTCCATCGGTCGTTGGATGAGGGAACGCTCCTACTGCTGAGCGATAGGTTTGGTTGTTCCGTTGAAGCAGCGACATTGTTGGCTTTTGGCACCAGACTGGGAGGGAATCTGTATCACGATAACTATCCTAATGAGCGCCTCTTTATCTGGGACTCACGTTGGGATGCAAAACGGAAATACGCGGTCTGGAAAATTCACAACGCTTTGCGTGTCGGATGCACCGACGATCTTGATTTCGCCTTTAAACTCGCATACTGCTATTCGTTAGCCGAAAACGCAGGTTTTGGGGATGAATGGCTTTCTTTTCATCATATCAACGGAGATTCATTCAAGGCTGCGATCGAGGAACGAAATCAATTGCTAGAATCCCTCTTAGGAAAGAAGGAAGAAAAATGGAGAACTCGCGAACTGAAATGCAAACAGCTCCATGTGTTACGACTTGTGTTGGGCTTTGCATGGCCTGACAGAATCGTGACGCTAGACAAAAAGGATGACATATTTGATTTCTCTTCAAAAGACGGAACCAACAGAATTTTGGGTCAGTCCAGTAGTTTCAATGCCGGTACTTGGGAAGATGGATCAATCGCAGTGTGCGGTTCACTAACCACCAACGGCAGTGACGTAGATGGTAAGCCCGGTAGCGTTCAATATCCTTCATTTTTAGTAAAAATTCCCATGGGTAAGAGATACACATCTGAATGTGAGTTACTATTGGCAATATCTAAAGTCGTGGATAAATCAGGTGCTAATTGCAACAATCTGTTCGTTGACCAGATGTTCCCCATACACTCCCACGTATCTATCGAAACGATAGAAAACAACGTGGTCCAAATTTCCAACATTATAGAACACCGAAACAAGAGCAGTGGCACCCGGGCATGTGATCTCCGGTATACCGGGGATGATCAGGGCGCTTATGTACAGAACATGAGCAAACTTATCCTACAATCATTCAAGTGCCCCGATCCCCTAATAGGCTGTAAGCGTGTGGAGTTTGGCTCGGATACCGTGATCATCGAAGAATGGAACTGTGATGGAAACGCGATTTCTGCATGCCTATCACCGTACCCTGACGTATTACAACAGGTACTAAAAACCTCTGAAAGAATTTCTGTGTCGGTTGAGAGCATCATAGGAACTGATGTGCATGGCCAGCCGGGCTGGGCCGTCATGAAACACGATGCCGGGGGCTTATTCCCAATAGAATTAAGCGAATTATCGTTATCGCCCTCTGGCTACGGGTTGGAGTTGATTGAGGACACTGAGATTATTTTAGATCAGGTCTACGACCAACAGCACGGCTATAAGTTATCTTTTATCCCTACAGTAATCTCCGAATTGGAGCGCTTGTGCAAAGAAGTCGCAATGCGGGAAAAAGATGCTCCAGATAATTTTGAATCAGATTACACGATAGAAGCAGTTATCGTAAAAAGACTCCCTCCCGACAAGGTAGTGGCAGTAGTAAAGACTGATAATAATGCAATACTTCATTTTACGGTTCGCAGAGAGTTTATTTTCATCCAAAATGTCAACGCTCTGGATGTGGGTGAAAAAGTAACTCTCAAGTTGCGTTTGAATGACAAAAACTGTCAGCATGAACGCCAATATTCCAACCTTTCCCTGGAGGAGATTGCATCTCTACCCTCAGACTGGACATATAATCAATCAAATGGGATACTAATCACCCCGTTTTGCCTAAAACCGAACAGTGAACTTGAGGAGAGGATCAATCCAAACTCTTTAGAGAAGATTGTGAGACGATCTTGGACATCATGTCTCCGGGCAAGAATAGTATCTTCAGAGAGGTACTACCAGGCAATTGCCGCGCTAAGGGACAGAGAAATTGATGTTCATATAACGAAACTAATGACCTACCGGGGGACTACTGATATTTCAGGAGTTGTGTTCGAATATCGTATGACATTTTCCGACGAACCTTACAGCATCTCCGGCTTTTTACGGAAAAGAGACATGAACTGTCCAAATGCTGGCGATTTTGCCTGCACCCTAAAACTGGGGGATAGAATTACCGTAAAGATAAACAATATTGACTTTAATAGCTCAAATCCGCTCATAGGAAGTCGAATAGTTACCGATCCATAATTATTCGGGTAAAAAAGCTGATGGAATACCAAATATCGGAATAAATCTAAAAATCTTAACTTTGTAAAGTTCCGCAAAGGCATGTGGCGGTTTCAAGATACGAATCGAGAAAACTGTATGTTCTCTTTTCTGGCAATCAGAAAAGCAATCAATATGAGCAGGTCGGGTCGTCATGGATGCTGTCCTAATTTGTAGGATCATCTGATCTGTCCATCTTTCAGATGGATAACCCGATCAGAGATGAACGAAACGACAGGCTTGTCATGTGAGATGAAGAGGCATCCCATTCCAGTGTCTTGCTGGATCTCGCGGAGGAGTTTGAGGATCTGTGCCTGCACCGAGACGTCGAGCGCGGAAGTCGGCTCGTCAAGGATAAGATATCTGGGTTTATGAAAAATGACACGAACGAGGGCAACCCGCTGGATTTGCCCTCCTGATATCTGATCTGGATAACGTTCTAGCACTTCGTGGGGAAGGCCGCTCATTGTGAGCATATCATCTATCGCAGACTTGGTCTCACCCTCTCCGACCCCCGTGAGCCGGATTACATCCTCCATCGATTGCTGAACTGTCTTCATAGGGTTCAAGGCACTCGCTGGATCCTGAAAGACCATTTGGACGGATCTGCGGAATTGGTGGCTCTCAACTCGGGTCATCCTCTGGGTATCCTTTCCTTCATAAAGTACCTGTCCTGCCGTTGGAGGCTCAAGGCCAGCAAGGATCCTCCCAAGAGTGCTTTTCCCTGAACCCGAATCCCCCATCAGGCCGACTGTCTCGCCTTCTTCTATTTGAAGCGAGATCCGGTCGAGTACCTTATTGGAGACCCGCCAAAAGCGGTTCCTCCGGACGTATATCTTCTCGATATCCCTCAATGAGAGTGGCATAAATGGCACCTCACGAATCTATCCCCATTCACCTCAAGCCGTGGGTGAACTTGCCCGCATATTGGCATTCGTTCTGTACATCGTGGATGGAATCGACACCCCGGAAACCTCCGGCTCATCGGCGGGGAAATGCCGGGGATAGGGGTACATCCGTTTTCAGGAAGACCGCCGATGAGCCCTCGTGTATATGGGTGCAATGTATCGGAGAAAACTGCTTTGCATTCCCCCATCTCAACAATCTCCCCAGAGTACATCACCCCGATGCGGTCAGCAAGGGTCCGTGCCAACGTAAGATCGTGGGTTATCAGAATCATGGCACAGTGTTCTTCCTTTTTGATGCGTTCGAACTCTTTGATGACATCGGCGATGCAGGAGTGATCAAGGCCGGTCGTCGGTTCGTCTGCGATCAGGAGATCTGGTGAGAGTATCGTCGAGGTGGCGATCACAAACCGCTGATTCATTCCACCTGAAGATTCAAACGGATATCGATGTGCCTCCGACTCGGGATCAAAAAAACCCATCTTCCTGAGTGTGGCAGTTACCATCCTACTTGCTCGATCTTTTGTCTTCATTGTATGGACAAGTACCGGTTCTCTAATCTGGTGACCGATTGTGTAAAGGGGATTTAAGGCACGAGACGGGTTCTGGAGGATAATTCCAATCTCCTGCCCCCTGAGAGCGATAAGATCCTGTTGCGAGAGTTCAAGCAAATCTTGGCCTTTATAATTTACTTCGCCAGAGATAACTGTATTATCTGGGAGCAGTCCGGCGACTGCGTGTGCAATGACCGATTTTCCGCACCCCGTCTCGCCGACGAGGGCGAAAATGTCTCCTTGGGAGATGTCGAAAGAAACATTATTCACTGCTTGGACGACCTCATTTCCAGAGATAAATGAAACAGAGAGTTTGCAAACCTCAAGGATTCTGTTCATTCCCTTACCTCAAAGTTGACCCATTTCTCACGGGAGTATCCGATGAGAGCAAACGCCATAACGCAGATGGAAATTGCGATCCCCGGTGGAAGGTACCACCACCACATTCCGTTGATGAGGGCACCTTTTGTGAAGGCAAACGAGAGCATCACTCCCCAACTTTTCATTGACGGATCTCCGAGACCAATGAAAGATACCGATGCTTCGGTGATCATTGCAGATGCGACAAGGAGCATACACTGTGGAAAGGCGATATGGAAGAGGTTTGGGCCGATCTCTTCTGCCATGATGTACCAAGTAGGAAACCCAAGGCATCGGGCACTCTGAACGAACCCACTCTCCCGTATCTGGAGCACCTTTGAACGGATGATTCGTGCGATAGAGGTCCATGCAAATGCACCAAATATGAGGATGAAGATCCAGATCCCGGGACCCAGGAATACAGCCAAGATGATAATTACCGGGATCCATGGTAACATCAGGATGATATCGGTGAACCCCATCAGGAGATCTTCGATCCCTCCCCGGCAATATCCTGCAACGATCCCAACAATTCCTCCAACCATCGTAGCAAGGAGGGCAGAGGCAAATCCTACGAAGAGGGAGACGCGGGAACCGTAGATCAATTCAGACAAAATATCGTGTCCCATATCGTTTGTCCCAAGGAGGTGATCGGATCCTGGTGGAGTATATGGGGTGAAGCGAGTATAGGGATCCTGGGGCGCAAAAGTTCCTGGGGCGACCGCCATAATGAGGAATGCGGCAAGGACGATGCTTCCTAAAATCTCCGGTCTTCTCATCCTTGCCACCGGATCCTGGGATCGATGACCCCGTATATGATATCGGCAGCAATATTTGTGAGTATTACCATGATCGCAATTACAAGGAGAGACCCCTCTAAGATCGGATAGTCCCGAGAGAGAACAGCATCATAGGTGAGCATCCCCATGCCGGGCAGGGAGAAGACAATCTCAATGAATAACGCACCAGAGAGGATAAACCCAACATCAAGGGCGACCTGCGTTATGAGGGGAAGGGATGCGTTCTTCACGATATGCTGAAAGAGCACCATCCGTTCGGTGAGCCCTTTTGCCTTTGCGTAGAGGGGATAATGTTCATGAGTTTCTTGGATGACGCTACCACGCATGATCAGGCAGTTTCTAGCGGCAATGCAGGATGAGAGAACCGCAATTGGGAGGATGAGATGATGGATCCATGGAATAATTCCCGCCGTAGCAGAGACACCTTTAAGCGGAAATAGTCCAAAATTGAATGATAAGATAGAGAGCGCGATGAGGCTGAGGAAGTAAGGGGGAGCGCTTGAGAGTGCGATTGAACCATAGGTTGCAAGGATCGAGGTTTTCTTTGACCTACTCATGCCTGCAAGAGCTCCAAGTGGTACCCCCAGTATGATGCCAATGACGATTGCAATTCCGACAAACGGGATTGTTAAAGCCATCCGTTCCATGATGATTGAGGAAACCGGGGCATGCAAGGTGTAAGAATAGCCAAGATCGAAGTGAGCAATATTCACGAGGTACTGTAGGAACTGTTCGGGAAGAGGAAGGTCAAGACCAAGCTCCTGCCTCAGCTCTATTATTGTTGCATCCGAGACATGTGCACTCTGACCGATCATGTTTGCGATAGGGTCACCCGGCATCAACCTTGGAAGGAGGAAACTTATGCATATGGTAAAGAAGAGTGAGAAAAAATACCTGGACCATCGATAGAAGGTTATATGCATACTAGTAGACCTGGTATCTCATCTGATGGCAGTACTACGATCTTCACTGCAAAACATGGTCATCGCCTCTGTACTCGTGATTGTCACCCGTATCCAAATTTCTCTTTAACGAAGGTATATACTTCTCAGATTAGCGGCTTTTCTGGAGTCTTTCAAAGCAAACGTGAATGAGTGAGTGAATTTCTTTACAAACTTCTGGAGGCAGCAATTGTTCCCAGAGCCACCGTGGATTGCTAAAGAAACTGTTGCTGATCCGCTCTGTATGATCGCTTGTACGATTAACGGGAGGATCCTGTTCCTCATCATAGTAGTTGAAAGATCTTCCTATGTTTCCATGCTCGGTCTCCTTCGTTAGAAATCCTGAGGCATCCTTCCTTATGAATGCACCCATATGCAACGGGTGCGTTGTCCAACAGAGGAACTTGGGATTTTTCATTTTTATCCCTGATGGATCAGACGGCCTTGCAGTAACTTTGGAGAGCAGAAAATGGAGGAATGGTAATGGAAGGAGGACTCAAGGGCGATCACCTGGTACCTAACTTCTGTATACGGAATGACAAACACACAGGTTCTAGCACCGATGCTGATGGTCTCGTTAACTTTGGTTGTGACTGCGATTGGATCCAATCTGGCATTTCTCCTAGAAATCCCGTTTGCTGGCCCCTCTCACCAGAGATTTCATAATCCAGCCAGAGCTTTTCATGGGTTATGCACCTACCCTGTGTACACTAACGAAGTTCTCAACTGAGAAGATGCCAAAGAGAGGGTCCATTTCCCACCCTGAGAGTGCTTTGTTGTATGGTATTACGTTTTTCTTCCAGTAGAGGGCAATTCCAGGGAGGTTCTCGGCATAATAGTCCTGTATCTGATAGGCGTACTCACGCTGGGTTGCAGGATCGGTCGAATTAAGCATTTTGTCACAGAGATCGAGGAAAACGGGATCGTCAAGATAATGAAGTGAGTCTTGTGTGGTTCTCCTGCTGTCAAAGAACCCTGTTCCATAATTGGCATGTATGTACATCTCCCATGGGGTAGTTTTGGTGACGGTAAGGTCGTAATTGTAGTTGAACTTTAAGTTTATCCAAGTGTTTCGATCCACCGTATTTATCGTTGTTTTAACCCCGATCTGTTTGAAATAATCGGTGATAAGTTCCGCCACCCGTGTATAGTCGGATTGGATCAAGATGTTGAGATTAAGTTCCTTTCCATCCTTTCCTTCACGCCAGTTGTTATTGTTCGAATCGATATATCCAGCAGCATCAAGAAGTTTCTTGGCACGTTCTGGATCATAGGTGAGAGGTGGCGTATCCTTATAGAATTCCATTGTTGGCGGTACAAACCCATAGTTTGGCACTTCTCCATAGCCAAGGGCATCTATCTTCACAATCTCCTTATAGTCGATCGCATATGCGATTGCTTTACGGAATTTGAGATCGTTTGTCGGTGCCTTCTTTAAGTTCATACCAAGGAAGATCCCCCCTACATCCGTCGTCTCGATGAAGTCAAAAGATCCCGTTGCATTGAGACTTTCAATTCCAGAATAGGGGTAGGAATCTGCATAATTGTAATATGTATCCACATCTCCTCTTTCAAGAGCAAGAGTTGCCGCATCAATAGTACGATAGGTATGAACTTCTATTCGGTCGATTGCAGGTATCTCTCCTTTCCAATATGGGTTCCTTTTGAAGGTGAGAACCCCTGCAAGGTGATCAATTGAGTCGAGGTAGAATGGACCCGATCCGGTGTAGGGTCCTGGGCTTGTATATTGATACAGATCAGCCACCCCTTCCCAGTCCTTTTTTGAAATAATCGGGTAGCCTAACTCAAAGTCAAGGTTGTTGTAGGGTTTTGTAAAGGTAAAGGTAATACACTCATCATCGAACGTAACGTTTTCAAGGGTGTCTCCAATCCAACGTGCTGATGGTAACTGCTCACCAAATGTCTGTATTGAGAATGCGATATCCTCTGGTGTAACTTTGGATCCGTCTGTCCAATAATAGTCCTTCTCGATATAAAATGTCCATACACGTTTATCATCTGAAACTGTGCAATTACGTGCAAGAAAACCAACATTTCTCCCATCGGAATTCATCCGATAGAGTGTCGGACTGGATATAGAGTAGAAGACACCTAGGTTATCATCTCCAAAGACGCTCTGACTCTTGACCTCCATAGGTGACGCAATCCGAAGGACCAAACCGTCAGTATCCTCTGTTTGCCCTGTGCAACCAGCTGTGAGTATGATTATCGTTAGTACAAGGGCGATCAGTATATCTCTCCAATACATTGAACTAAACCTCCATAACTACTGAAAAGGTTGCCGAGATTACACAAATAGTTATTTATATACGATTTAGATTTTTCAGTTTTTAAACTCACTTGCGAAAGTAACCTTTCCGTTTTTGGGTAACGTCTCAAATCTTCTGTAATTTGTCTGAGCCCTGTCTCCTTGCCTGATCATTCTCTTTCCATTGTCAAGTATCTTTTGCCGGTGACCCATTCCTCGTTGATATCCATCAGGATGGCTCCGACCAGCCGGAGAAGGGATTCCTCATTCGGGAACACGCCTGCAACCTTGGTTCTTCGTTTTAGTTCTCTATTGACTCGCTCCATCATGTTCGTCGTTCTGAGCCGTTTCCCGTGCGGTTTTGGGAATGCCGTATAACTCA
>JAAZGM010000336.1 GCA_012511245.1 Methanomicrobiales archaeon
TGGTGATTCAACATGATACAGTAGATCTTCGGGCAGGTGATATCAACCTCCACACCGCCGCACTCCGGACCGTTTCCTGCAGACAACGCCCGTAAAGCAGGTTGAGAGCCCGCCCCGATAAGCAGAGTGTAGCGCTTCGGAGAAGCTGCATCTCAACCTTCATCACCACCCGCCTCCGGGTTCGTCAACCGTCCGGCAGTGCCGGCAATCTTCTTTTCCTGTGACTTCACCCGCCGTTCGAGTTTCTTCAGATCCTCTTCTGGGGGAAGAGACTCGGGCTTGATCCCGCGCCGAACGAGGAGATCCCTGATGTCGGTGTTGTTCAGGACGTGTTCGTCCGTGATCGCATGCTCGCCCTGGAGATCCTCCTTATCCACGTTGAAGTTCGTGATCTCGGTGGCGAGGTTCTTTGCCGTGATCGTCACCGTCGGGAGGAAGTCGGCAAGGGGGCGGTTTTGCGGCGCACCCAGGCGTTCTTTCATCGCCTGGGTGCTGTATCCTCCAAAAAGAGCTATATCACCTCTGCTGCGGATCCGCCCGAACCCGGCTTCATCCACGCTGCGTTCGTAGATATTTCGCGAGAGTTCAGATTCCGATTCTCGCAGCCGCTCCCGGGCCTTCAGGCGTTCGGTAAGGAGGATATGCTCCTCGATGTTCTCCTGCTTACGGGTCTGCACGGCGAAGTAACTCTGGGCAAATGCGATCTCCTCTTTCCTGGGATCCCCGTTCTGGGCGATGAGATAACAGGCATACCTGGTCAGCATAATGTCGGGGATCTCCCGTTCCGACCCCGACCCGAGGGAGACCATTTTGTTGGCGTCAACAAAATGGTCTGAGATCTCATGTTTTGTCGTTTTACAGGAATCTTTGGCCTTATCAATGACGTTGGCAAAATTACGCCATTCCTTGTATCCCAGCAACACCTGAAGATCCCGGGCATACCAGAACTCTACCCCGCCTGCATCACGGACATAGTCCTCGAAATGTCGGTGAAGCCGGTGCACGATCTCGTGCTTCACAGGATACCTCCGCACTCAACTACCCCCTTCTTCTGCCGGGGGCATGCTGCTGTGTGGGATAACATGCCCTTTCCAGATTTGTGACTCCACCTCTCCCCCGGTATTGGGGGAGCAGACGCGAGCAGGCCTGTTGACAGCGGTCTGGCAGCGATATCAACGCCTGCGTTCAGATCGGCGTTTCCGATATGCCCACATCTATGGCAACGGAACGCTGCCCGGGGGGGGCGGCTACCAGGGTGAACGGCTCCACAAACACTGTACTGTCGGCTCGTATGCGCCCCGTCGGTCATGTTCACCAGAACCCCTGATCCTGCTCCATTCCATTGGGACGTCGCACACTCCGGGTTTTGTACTCGATGAAGGAGCGGAGCTGGTGGAACGCCCACCTGTGATCTCGCTCGCGCCAGGTCTTCGCAACCGTCGTCAGCTGGAGAATACCCTTGAGGTCTCCCGGGGTGATCCCTTGCTTCGTGCCTTCTGTAGCGCAAACGATCTGCTTGCTGATGGAGTGGTTCGTGTCGATCGTAAACTGGCGTTCTCGGCCGGAGATCATCCCAGGAGGTTCAAACAATCGTAACCTCATCACCGATTGCATACATCCTCTCAGTTGGTGCTCTCCCGGCATAAAGAACACCCGGACGGGATGAAAGTGTAGCGGGACACACCAGAGGTCCGATGAATGCCTCAGTTCAGGTCATGCTCTTTTCCGATCGGTTAGAGGTGTGGAATCCCGGTCAGCTACCGCCGCCTCTTTCACCCGAGGCGCTCCATGCCCCGCATCCCCCTATCCCGCGTAATCCTCTCATCGCAAAACCGCTCATCCTGGCTCGTTACATCGAGAAAACCAGCACCGGAGCCCTCGATGTGATCGAACAGTATGCGTAGGCCGCCCTGTCGCCGCCAGAGTTCCGGGAGAGCGGCGACCCCGAACTCCGGAGTCCAGGGGCACTCACCAGCGTCCAGGCATCGCTCGACGATATCCGGTGGGGCTGTGACGCACGAGGCTCTGAAACGGGACCTGAGGAGCGTGACCCCCACCCATAGCCACGCTTTTATATCGTATAATGATCCATAACTCGTTATGTCCGAGGAGACAACCACGATCGAGATCACCAGATCCGATCGGGACCGGTTGAACCACCTGCGCCGCTACCCCAGAGAGCCATACCGGACCATAGTCCGCCGGCTGCTGGACCAGAGCGAGGACCCCGAGCCCCTGAGCCCCGAGACGATCGCCGACATCCAGGCGTCGCTCGATGAGATCAGGCGGGGCGAGTTTGTGACGCACGAAGAGTTGAAGCGGGACCTGGGGATTGAGTGAGATACTCGCTTATTTACTCGAAAAGAGTCCGGCATAAATTAAAACGCCTCTCGGAGGAGGCTGCCGTCCGGATAATCGGGACGCTTGAACTGCTGGCAGAAGAGGAATCTCCCCACCTGCAGGTGAAGCGCCTGACGAACTCACCGCTCTTCTCCCTGCGGGTAGGGGTGTACCGGGTGATCCTGGCGTTCGAACACCAACAACTCGTTATTATGGCGGTCGATCTCGATCATCGAAAGAATGCCTATGATAACCTGTGAGATATCCTTGATGCTCACGCCTTTGAACCTGTACCGGGATCCGGATAATCAAAGCCCCCAACTAAAATAAGCAAGCGCCCGGGAGAAAACACTCAGGACTCATCCCCCGGCTGGTCTTCGTAACGACCGGTGCAACCCTGTGACTGGAGGGGGGCGGCCTACCACTCGCGGGCGGCTGGGCATCGACGATCAGAATTATCCTATTGCATCCTGCATTATCAGTGATACGATAGAAGCAGGTCTGATTCGACTGCAGGACCCGGAAACTCGATCCAACAGAACCAGAAGATATGTCCCGTACCGGGCATGAGGTATGTAATCCATACACGACCGCCAGTATGTACATCACGGTTCACAGAGCCAGCTCCCCACTCTTCGTAAAACCCCTTATTAGACGCTGTATCGCCTATTTCCTCGGATATCGCCTTTCAAGGAATGTAACGGGCATGTAATCGACCGTGTGGCGCTCCAGAACAATCGTCATATCGATAGAGGTCACCCTGCCTCTTCAACCTGCCCCACGATCTCCTACGCCTGGGTGGCAGGCTCGCCGCACCAGCGCCCCTGGGCGAAAACAGCCAGATAGACTCCGAATGGCCGGGGTTATTGCAGAAATGAGAGGGTTGTTCCTGAACGCGAAAAAAGCATGGCCGTGTAGAGCGTTGCTGCCCGTTACTGCTCGTCCTTATGGTAGAGATCGAGAAAGATCAGGAGATCCCTTCGTTCATCATAGCAATACGACAACCGGAATGGAGGGATGTATACCTCCCTCGTATGCTTTCTGCCATATCTCATTGGTTTTCCGATCTCCGGATCGTTGATGATCCGAAGGATCTGCTGTTTCACCCGATCCTTTATTCTGCCGTCACGGATCTTCCTGATCGTCCTCTCAAAGGACACATCGTAGGCAACGGTCACCATGATTCGAGATCATGAATAAAATCGGCATGGTTCTTCTTGATAAATTTGCCCTCTTTGAACTCCTGGAGCGCCCGTTCTGTCCTTTCTGCAAAGAGAATATCCTCTTTCAGTTCCGGCCCCAGATCATCAAGCGGTTTTATGATAAAGCGTTCCCCCTCCCTGACGATGAGCAGTTGTGTCCCCTCGGGAAACCCCTTCCGCATGAATGCCGGAATGACAATCTGCCCCTTTGAACTCAGTCTGGTGATACCGATATCCATAGATCTTCGTAAGATGCATCTTACTTGATACCATATGAGGTTTTGCACGGCACCGGGTACACCCTTCAGGGACCTGTGGATGGGCGCCTACACGTGGGCCCGGATATCGAGCGTGGAGTTCTCATCTCCCTGAACCGTCCCGCCGTCACCGTGACAGCCCCTGGCTTGCCCGGCATCTGCACCCAGATGACCATCATTCCCGCAATCCCCGCAAGGGCGACGGCGCCCGCTACTGCGAGAGGCATGCTCACCACCCCCAGAATACTTTTATTTGAACAGATGGTTACTACTACTCATGACTCCGGCTGTCACCATCGATGAACTCTATCTTGAGATCAAAAAGATACAGAAAACTATGGTCCGGCGGGAAGATCTTGACGCCCTTCTCGATACCGTTGAGATTCTCAGCAA
>JAAZGM010000337.1 GCA_012511245.1 Methanomicrobiales archaeon
CCGGGAGGCATGTTACGCCCCGCAATCGATCGGAGGGAAAGAGTTCTCATGGTGCCCTGCTTGCCGGAAACTCTACTGGATGGGCTCGCACGGCCACCACCTCGAACAACGTCTGAGGGAATCCTTCTCCTCCTGATCCCATACACCAGAATCCGAAAATACCTCATTTCGGACTTATTTTGAGAATCCGGGAAAGATATATCAATTTTGAGGTGGTATTAGGCGCACGGTCAGTGGGCTGACCAGGCCGGTACGTCGAAAGGGGGGATAAGGGTCAGGCAAGAGCATCAGGCCGGGAGAAGAGGAATATCATGGAAAATCTGAAGATCGCATTTTTCTGCTGGGAGTCACTGTATGGGGAACGAGTCGGCGGGCTCGCGGGTGCGGCAACCGATCTTGCCGAGACGCTGGCAAAGAACCACGAGGTGCACTTTTTCACCCGGGGTGAGGGGAAGGACGCTGAGATCAACGGGGTGCAGTACCACTACTGCCGACCGTCAGGGGAGGATATCGTCCGGTACTGTTCCGATATGAGCCGGAGGATGATCGACCGGTTCCAGGAGTTTGACACACCCTCGTTCGATCTCCTGCACTTCCACGACTGGCACGTGGTCGAGGCTCTCAACCAGGTCAGGGGCAGGGAGACTGTCTTCACCTACCACTCGACGGAGTTCGGCCGGAACGGGAATACGTTCGGCGACAGCTGGCCGTTTACAGAGATATCCCGGATCGAACGCTACGGCGCATCGATCGCGAAGCACATAACCGCGGTCTCCTCAACCCTCCGGCGGGAGGCCATGAACCTTTACAGGATCCCTGAGTGGAAGATCGACGTCGTCCACAACGGCATCGTCCCGGACCGCTACCAGGCGGACGTCGATCCGGAAGTGGTAAAACGGGACTACGGGTTCGATCCGGACTCCCCGCTGATACTCTTCGTTGGGCGGCTTGCATGGCAGAAAGGGCCAGATATGCTTGTGGATGCAGTTCCCGCCCTCCTCAGGGAACATGCCGACAGCCAGTTCGTGTTCATCGGCGAGGGGGAGATGCGCCGGGACCTCGAGAGCCGGGCAGGACCGCTACCAGTCCGGTTCCTCGGACGGCTCTCCGATGCGGATTATGTATCGCTCCTCAATGCAAGCGATATCGTTGCCATCCCGAGCAGGAACGAACCGTTCGGACTTGTTCTCCTTGAGGCGTGGAGTGCCGGCCGGAGCGTCGTCGCCTCCGATGTCGGCGGGCTCTCGGAGAACATCGAGCACGGGACCGATGGGGTCAAGGTGCGGCCGCGCCCAGACTCGATTGCCCGGGGGCTCTCCCGGATGGCTGATTCGCCCGAAAAAGCGCTTGCCATGGGCAGAGAAGGGCTTGATAAGGTGAAAAAAGAGTTCCTGTGGAATCGTGTCGGCGAGCGGATGGAAGGGGTCTACCGGGAGCTCACAAACCGCGACACGATCCTCTGTTGATGATCACGGCGGCATAGCGACCATGAGGTGTTCCATCAGGCGGTACGGATCGGACGCGACGATCGGTGTCCCGGCATAGAGCTCCATCCCCCCGATATCCG
>JAAZGM010000338.1 GCA_012511245.1 Methanomicrobiales archaeon
GCGACGATATCGGCGCCGCTCTCTGCGTGGGAGACGGCTATTTGGGCCATCAGTTCGAGGGAGGGGTCGTTCAAGAGGTCAGGGCCGTCGGCGGTCTCGCCGACGATCCCGCAATGGCCGTGGTCAGTGTACTCGCAGGCGCAGACGTCGGTCACGACCACCATCTGCGGCAACCGCTCCTTGATCTCCCGGACCGCCCGCTGGACGACGCCGTCCGCTGCATAGGATTCGGTCGCCTCACTGTCTTTTGCGGCCGGGACTCCAAAGAGGAGAACCGCACGGATGCCGGCGTCGGAGAGACGCTCGCAGTAGTCGGCAACACTGTCCACCGGGTGGCGGAACTGCCCCGGCATCGAGGCTATCGGTATCGGTGCGCTGATCGATTCATCCACGAAGACCGGCGCGATGAGGTCGGTCTTTCGAAGTTCTGTCTCGCGGAGGAGCGGCTGGATGATCCGCCGCCGCATCCGTCTCATTCGTCGTTCTGGAAACATGGTTCTTCCCGGGTAATCGCCCTGATCAGGGCCTCTGCTCTCGTCATATCGCCGCACTCCGCACACGCCCGGATGGACGCGGTCGCATCCGCGAGGAGCTTCTTCGTGAGCGCCCGCGTCAGGTCGTCGACGACCTCCCTTGTGCGGTCATCCATCTCCCCCAGGCGGGCGAGCGCCCGGTCGCGTTCACGCGCCCGGATCGACTCCGCCCAGGTGTAGAGGAGGGCGAGCGTCTCGTCGGCCGCCGTTCGGCGGAGAAGCCGGACGAAATGGTCTGTCTCCTCGTCGATGATCCCCCGCGCACGGTCGGCCTCGCCTCTTCGGGAGTCCATGGCCGCGTCGTTGACATGCCTGAGGTCGTCGATGGTGAAGAGGTGCACACCTTCGATCGAACGCACCCCATCCTCGACGTCGCGGGGCTGGGCGATGTCGATGAGGATCAGGTGACGCGGGTGCGGATCGAGCGGCCAGAGCCGCTCCTCCATCACCGTCCGGATATCCTCCTCCCGGATGACCGGGTGCGGCGCAGCGGTGCAGGAGATGACGACGTCGGAGAGTGCGATGTAGCGGTAGAGGTCCTTGAAGTTGACCGCCCGCCCTCCGATCTTATCTGCAAGCATCACGGCATGTTCGTAGGTCCTGTTCGCGACGTATATGGCCGTGAGGCCTTTCGCGGCAAGCGCCTGCGTCACCAGGATTCCCATCTCCCCGCTCCCGACGATCAGGATGTGCCGGTCGTGCAGGGTACCAAGGAGGTTTTCCGCGAGCGTCACTGCTGCAGAACCGACAGAGACCGCACCCCGGTTGATCTGTGTCTGGCGCCGGACCCTGACCCCCACGTGCACCGCCTTGTTGATGCAGAGGGAGATGACGCTGCTCGCGGCCCCCGTTTCTTCTGCGATCTCGAGTGCCCGCTTGAGTTGACCGAGGATCTGGTCCTCGCCGACGACCAGGGAATCGATGCCCGCGGCAAGTTCCAGGAGGTGGTGGGGCACGGCCTCGCCCTCGATGACCGCGAAACCGCCTCGGCCCTGCTCCTGAAGGAACGCTTCAAGGTTCCGCGCGTCGCCCTGCACCAGAACCTCGACACGGTTGCAGGTCTGGAGGAGGAGTGCCCCCCGGAACCGCTCCCGTGCCTCGCGGAGGAACGTCGCCTCGTCGGGGAACCGGAACGCCTCGAGCGTGGCGATATCCGCGGTGTGGTGGCTGACGCCTGCGAGCGCGAGGTGGATGGCAAACGGTTCAGGCATGTAGGTACCTCTCGATAGCCAGTGCGCGTGCCCGGGCGTAGTCGGTGGCGAGGGCCTCCCGGACTTCGTCGTCGGAGAGGATCGCCCAGAGGATGCGGGATCGCTCCGCCTGCACCGGTTCGGTCTCCCGGAGCATTGGACGGATCTCCTCCTGGAGTTCGATCATCTGATCAAGGTCCGCGTAGTCCGCTTCGAGCCTCATGCGGAGGTACCGCGAGACGGCGGGGCTCCTTCCGCAGGTGCTGACCGCGACGAGGAAGCGGTTGCCCCGGACGACCGACGGGATGATGACGTTGCCGGGAACGCCTTCAGCGTTGTTGAAGAGGATACCGACCTCAGCGCACAATCTTCCGATACGGTTGTTGAGTTCCGGGTCGGGCGTTGCGGCCACCGCGAGGAACGCACCCGATAGGAGATCCCGGAGCGCCTCGTCCGAGAGCGCCGAGAGATCGCCCTCCTGTCGTCGTATCGCGAGACCGTCGAGGTCCGGCGAGAACGAACGGCTGAAGACCGTCACCTCCGCCTCATGCGAAAAATGCGCAGCCTTCCGGGCACCAACGTCGCCTCCGCCGAATATGAGCACCCTCCGGCCCGTCAGGTCAAGCATGAGAGGGATCATTCGTTCTATAGTGTGGTGAACGGACTAGATTAAGGTGTTGA
>JAAZGM010000055.1 GCA_012511245.1 Methanomicrobiales archaeon
AAACTACGGCGTGCAGGTTTGTTTGTGTTCTATGGACGGTTACGCTCCGGAAATGCGACGGCTCCGGGGGAAAGCAGTGCCGGGATAAGGTGTTTGAAAAATCGAATGCGAGGGGTGAGATTCGAACTCACGAACTCCTACGAGACCAGGCCCTCAACCTGGCGCCTTTGACCTGGCTTGGCAACCCTCGCCCGAATCGCCGGAACGGAAACAGAAGATGCAACTATTGCACTTTCCTGCCACGTTTACCTCATTTAATCTGTTGTAATACATAATATACCTTTGTCCGGAGGGTGCGATGAGGGGGGCGCACCGGCCGGGAGGCGGTGCGGGGGGGTCGCCTGTGCACGCCCCCCTCACACCCCTTCAGTGCGGGGCATGCGGTCACGTCTACAAACCCGGAAAGACCCCAAACCGCCAGCAGATACGATCCCGGTCATCGCGTACGAAGCCACATCAGCTCGGTACGCCGGCGTAAACGGTGCTCTCTCTGGGTTCAATCCTATCTCTTATTGGTGCAGGAGAAACAAACGCTCGAATACCTGACGAAATCCGGAGGGGTCCCTGTTTATGGAACGAGGATATATTCACGTTTACACGGGCAACGGCAAAGGAAAGACGACTGCGGCGCTGGGTTTGTCGCTCCGGTGTGTCTGCGCCGGCAAAGAGGTGTTTTTCGGCCAGTTCATCAAAGACGGAGATTGCAGCGAACTTAGCGCAGGAAAACTCCTTCCAGATTTCGAGATCGTCCAGTTCGGGCGCGGATGTTTTATCGACCGCAATCCCGATGAGAAAGACCGCACGACCGCCCGCGAAGGACTTGCACGGTGCGACAGGGTTCTGCAGTCGGGCGAATACGACCTGGTGGTGCTCGATGAGGTCAACGTGGCGCTCTTCTACGGCCTCTTCGGGGTGGTCGACGTCGTCGAGGCGCTGGAGAGGAGAGATCCCCGTGTAGAGGTCGTGCTCACCGGGAGGTATGCTCCGCAGGAGATAATCGATGCCGCGGACCTGGTTACCGAGATGAGAGAGGTCAAACACTATTATCATGAAGGGGTAGAGGCTCGCGCGGGTATCGAGCGCTGAAGGGGTGCCGGGCCCCTCTGCCTCGTGGGTATCGTCCTGAAGGTGTCTGGACCGAAGAGCGCCCCGGAGACCTGTGCAGCAAACTGACGACCGGGCTCCTTCTCCGGTGCCGGCACCAGGCTATGGTCAACCGGGCCCCCATCGCCGGCGATCGGGATCCCGGTGCCGCTCCGCCCGTCGCGGGCTGCCACCTGTTCGGGCGACCTATCAATGGAATTCTTTTTCCTTTTTGACGATGTTAACTTCATTGTGCCAGGTGCAGACGCATCTTTCGTCTACACCAAACCGAGCGAAGGTTACATTCATGCATGAGAAAAAGGACAAATTCGACAAAAAAGGCGCCGGCGGTATGGACGAGATCGCAAAGACCCTCTTTGCCCCGATATACCCGGTGATCGCACAGAACATCATCGATCGCTTCGGCATCACCGAAGGCACCTGCATCGACATCGGCAGCGGGCCGGCATCGCTGGCGATCGCCATTGCAGAGCGGTCCAGCCTCTCGGTCATCGCCCTGGACTCCTCAGGCGACATGCACGAGGCTGCATCGAAAAATATTGCAAACGCAGGCCTATCCGGCCGTATACGGCTCCTGCAGGGGGATGTTCACGATATCCCGCTCGCCGACGACACCGCGGACCTGATCGTCAGCAGGGGTTCGATGTTCTTCTGGGACGACATCCACACCGCCTTCCGCGAGATCTACCGGATTCTCAAACCGGGTGGAAAGACCTGCATCGGCGGGGGATTCGGCAACAAAGAACTGCGCGACGCGATCTCGGCGGAGATGATCCGCCGCAACCCCGACTGGAAGGAGTTCAACAGGAAGAACATTTCACCGGAGAACGTGGAGCGGTTCCGGACCATGTTAAACGAGATCGGCGTCCCTTCGTTCGAGATCCTCTACGGGGACAAAGGGTTCTGGATCGTCATTTCCAAGACAGCTGGCGGTGCACTCCCATGAAGTGCCCTGTCTGCGAGATCGGGTGCGACATCGCCGAGGGGCGCTCCGGCCGGTGCAGGATGTACGTGAACCGGAACGGCACGATCGTCGAGCGGTTCCCCGGATCCTACCTGACCATGCTCCCCATCACGATAGAAACGATGCCGATGGTTCATTTCGCCCCGAAGAGCAAATTTCTCCAGGTCAGCACCGTCGGGTGCAACTTCGCCTGCCCGGGGTGCATCTCGGAGACCCTGACCGTGCACGCCGACGCGGTGGCCGGCGCTCTCACGACCGCGTCACCGGAGGAGGTCGTGAGGCGGGCACAGGTGGAAGACTGCACCGGCATCGTCTTCTGCCTCAACGATCCCGCCGCTTCGTATTTCACCTTCCTCGCCCTCGCGAGGGAGGCAAAAGCGGCCGGTCTCCGGGTAGGGTGCTCGACGAACGGTTACTTCACGGAGCACGCACTCGCCGCCCTCACCCCCTTCCTCGATTTCGTCAATATCGGCCTGAAAGGGTCGTCCGACGAGCGCTACCGCGAGTGCGGGGCGAAGTCCGCCGACCCGGTCTTTCGAAACATCCGGACGCTGCACGAGAAGGGAGTGCACGTGGAGGTCTCGGCAATGTACATCCACGGCGCCGAGGACGAGGTCCTCAACGCCGCACGGCGGGTGGCGGGGATCTCCCCCGACATCCCGCTACAGGTGATGCGGTTCGTGCCCTTCGGTGAAGCGGCTCCCGGCCTCGAACCGACGATCCGGGAATCGGAGCACGTTACAGACCGCCTGCGCACATTCCTCCGCTACGTCTACCTCTTCAACTCGCCCGGCACGGGCTACCTCAACACCGTCTGCCCGGTCTGCGGCACTACGGTCCTCGAACGGGAGTTCTACGGGCCCATGGGCTGCCGCACCTCCGCCGCCCTCGAGGGCGGCAGGTGCCCCTGCGGATGGCAGGCTCCCGTTCGAGGGGAGAGCTGCGCAGAGCAGTATACGGAATACGGCATGCTCGGTGGTTACCGGACCACCCGGGCCATCGAGATGGCCCATGCCATACTGGTCACCCTCGGCATCCGGGACGACAAGGAGCTCGGCGCCGTTCTCGGCGATATCGTCAGGGAAGACTTCATCCGGGGCATGCACGACCGCATTCATCAGGTTGACTCCTGGCTCGGCCTGATCGCGGAGCTCGCAGCGCGTGCGGGGCGCGAAGAGGAAGGCCGGGAACTGATCTCGTTCCTCCGGGAGCGCACCGATCGCATCGTAGCCGGCAGCGCTCTCGCCGAAACCCGTCCCCGCGTCTACTACTCGATGGGCTACCCGCTCTTTGCCCTGAACGCGGAGCGATTCGAGAGCAACCTGGTGGAGGCAGCGGGAGGGACCTGCGTCAACAAGCGCCTCAAGCGGAAGGGAAAGCCCGGGGTCAACATCACCGTCGACGAATTGAACGAGCTAAACCCCGAATACATGTTCATCTCGGGGTTCCTCTCCTCACCGGCGTCCGACTATCTCCACTACTGCACCGAGCACGGGGTTGAGAGCGACGCCGTCGGGGCAGGGAAGGTCTACAATGTGCCTGCAGGATGGGATTTCGGCAGCCCGCGGTGGATCCTGGGGTTCATGTTTCTCGCAAACACTATCCACCCGGAGATCTTTTCCTTCGACCTGGAGCACGAGCAGCGTGAATTTTACAGGAGGTTCTACGGTATTACCGGCGATAAGTTCGTCGCGAACCGCGACTTTTCCCGGCCGGTGATCGGTGCGCCGGGGGATGAGTGATCGGCTGTTTCGCCCACCTCTGAAAGGATGAGGGGTAAACCCCTCTCTATAGTTTTTCACGGCACGTCGCTTTGCACCGGGGTCTGTTGAAGTAGGCATGAATCCGGATTCGTGCATGATGAAAAACAGTGATACGAATCAGAATGGGCGGCGCAGAAGCGGGAACTCTTGTGTGCGGGGAAAATGCCCCCCGGCTAATGCGTCCATTCGATGATCCTGATCTCCGGGCCGACGGCCTTGATGACACAATCTCTCATGTCGGCATAATGGGGGCAGGGGTACCCGATTGGATTGCCTCTAGTGATACACGATGCGAACACGATTGCTTCTGCTCCTCGTTCGACCAGCATCTTTGCCCGCGGTATTGCCCTCTTCCCGGGGCATCCGCCGCATGTCACAAACCCGACAATGTCGACAGGCCCGGTCTCCTGGAACGCACCTTTCCCCTCTTTAGTTACGAGGAAATCCGCGGTCCCCGGACACATATCCTCCGTCATCATACAGCGGATAATGCCTACTTTCATACGAATGAATTCTCCTGGTATCCGATAGTCCTTCCGATAGTGGACATCTCCGATCTCCGTCGAATGCCTCATTCTAAAGGTTGCTTATGCTCGGCAGGAGAAGACCTATAAAAACCGGAGATCAACCGCCGGCACGGACATGGTTCTTACGGCATCCGGAGTTGTTTTTCGTAGCCTCTCCGGGGTTTCGGTTGATCCTCTGTTCTGTGGCGAGTTCCGGTCGGCGCCCGAAGAGACCTTAAAGACTTCGTTTACCTCATTGCAATGCTCCTTCCATTATCCGACAGCGACACAGCCTTCATTAACCACCGGGATCAATACGCCACTATGAAGGCTCCGTCACCGACCGCATGTCTCTGCTGTGCGCTGATTGTTATTCTCGTTTCCTGCGGCTGCATAACCCATACCGGAGACGGAACAGGATTTATGGAAAACGTGAATAGAAGTCAGGAATACTACGATAACCGGGTTGCAGCGGAGCCGGACAATGCCGAGGCGTGGTGCATCCGGGGGATGTACTACAACAATTACCACAACCAGTACGCCGAAGCGATGGAGAGCTGCAATAAGGCGCTTGAACTGGACCCGGAATACGGGCTGGCCTGGTACCTGAAAGGAGTCATTCTGACGAACATGAATAAGACCGACGAAGCGGCGGCGTGTTTTGAGAACGCGACGAGGTACGATCCCGGGCTGAAGGAGGATGTGCAGTTCGTTGTCGGCAATGTGTGATGATGCGGATTTTATAATGCATTCCCGGGAGCAGTATCCATCTGCCCTACCGGCGACGATTGCCGCCTCCCTACCGTCCCTCACGACGGAGGCGTCACCGTGCCGGAGGAGAAGACCACCCGGGACCTCCTCGTTGCATGAGGGCAGGTACCTCCCATCTCCCGGGTTCTGCCGATGCAAGCGATCGATCTCCTGCTAACCGTTACTCGGACTCAGAACGCTTCAGAAGCTCACACTATCCTTATGGAAGAACGAGATTTGAAATCCCCGGTGAACCTTTCGCTCATCATTCCGGGTTTGATGCGTCAAGAGCGAGCAGAATTGCCTGAACTTTCGGTTCGAGAACCGGGATCTCGGTCTTGAGAATAGTCCAGACAATCCTCCAGTCTACCTCAAAATATGCGTGAATCAGCTTATCCCGCGACCCGGCCATCAGCTTCCAGGGAATCTCCGGATACTGCTCTTTTTGGTGCTCGGAGATGTTCTTCGTGGCCTCTCCGATGATCTCGATCGCCCGGACGATCGCATGCTGCCGCACCGGGTCACGAAGCAGGTCCTCGTACGTCAGATCTCTACCGATCTCACGGAGAAGCACGATCTCATCAAGGATATGACGGAGGAAGAGTTCATCACGCATCACACCAGACAACCTCCTGTTCGACATAGGGCCGCAGGTATCGGCTGAGCCCCTGCTCGGTGACGAGGTCAACCCGGCGCCCGAAAAGTTCCTCCAGATAGAAGGCAAGTTCCATGAAGTTCCGAAACGTCGTCTGCCCCGGCGCAAACTCGACCAGCACGTCCACATCGCTGTCAGGCCGCTCCTCTCCCCGTGCGGTAGACCCAAAGATGCCGATCTTCGCAACGCCGAACCGCTCCCGGAGCAGCGGGAGCACTTCTTCGAGCTTCGCGACGAACTCGCTCTTCTTGTTCCGGCGCACCTGAGCAGCCATATGGGTTCTCTCCTCTTCTTGATCGTAGCTGGGGGTGAGGAGGTGATGAATGTTGTCGTTCACAGGATGGATAGATACGCGGTCGCCACCCCGGTACACTGGCCAACGGATACTCAGGAACATTTTCCAGGAAGCTGGCGCTCAGTACCCGAACCGGCGATCGTAGCCGGTATGATCCAGCCACTCGATGACGACTGCGATTGTGTCACCGTCGCTGGTCACGGTATACATCAATCTCCAGGATATAGAGGTTGTATTTCCAGAGGTGCTTTCCCGGGGGATCTCACTGTCGATAAGCATCCGGGATCTGCCTCTTTGGAACCTGAGTGCCGCAAAAAGCGTTGGCGGATATTGCCTCGAAGGCCCTGTTCGGGAGGGCGACCAGTTCCCGATCTTCTGTTCGGGTTGATGCCGACAGAGCCTCGAAGG
>JAAZGM010000339.1 GCA_012511245.1 Methanomicrobiales archaeon
AGATATCCCCACAAGAACGGAAAACCGGTGATACCTGGATCGAGTTGCTGGACAGGATATGATGGATGTCAAGCGAAACCTTCACCACAGCGATGTTCCTTATCGCCGCCATCATATCGGCCGGCGTCCTCATTAACGCAGTATTCCCTGTCATCTACACCCTTTCCGGCACGATCTCATCATCCTCACACAGCGTGGACGAACGGCTGAGCACCGACGTGAAGATCATCACGACGTATGCAAGTCACAGTGACCATGCCGCCCACATCTGGTTAAAGAACGTCGGCACATCCCGGATACCTGATGCAAGCGTACGGGGTGCAGATGTCTTCCTCGGCGAACAGGGCAACTTCATCCGATTGACCCGGGCAGAGATACCCCTGAATGGAAATGGAGAGTGGTCGTACAGTATTCTGGATGACAACGGCAATAACTACTGGGATCCCGGCGAAACGCTCTATATCCAGGCACGGACCGGTCTGATCCCTGCTAAAGAGGAGATCGTCTACTTCCAGTTCGTCCTCCCCTCCGGCATCTCCCGGTCGACCACCTTCACCGCGAGCGATTGACCATGAGCGCAGGACCCCTCGTTGCATCCGGCATCGGCATCCTCCTCCTGGTCGTCACCGCCTACATCCTTATCGGCGGCACCCTCACCACCACCGAGGTGATGGTCGAGGCGCAGAACAACCTCGCCGCCTACCAGGAGACCCGGATGCGGACGGCAATCATGATCCAGAACACGACCCTGAAGAACACAGCCCTTCAGATCGAGGTAAAAAACACCGGGAGCGAACCGATCGTCGATATCCCATCCATCGACGTCTACATCCAGAGTAACGGCCTTCCCGATTACGTCCCCTACAACACCGACGGCCTCCACTGGATCTCGGCAGGCATAGCCCCCGACGAGATCCACCCCGGCACTCTCGACCCCGGCGAGACCCTCACCCTCACCGTCACCTTCAGCGAGGGCGACAGACCCGTATGGGTCCAGGTCGTCACCCCGAACGGAGTCTCCAGTTCAGCGTACGTAACAACCATAGGAGGATAACATGGCCCTGAGCGATGCAAACAACAGCATTCTCGACACACCCGACAAGACCATCCTCTCGACCGGAAACTCAGAACTCGACAAGAAGATCGCCGACGGCCTCCCGCTCCAATCCCTCACCCTCATCGAGGGGGAGAACGACACCGGAAAGAGCGTGTTCACCCAGCAGATCATCTGGGGCGCCCTAAGGCAGGGGTTCAACGTCGACCTCTTCACGACCGAGAACACGAGCAAGAGTTTCATCTCCCAGATGGAGTCGATGAGCCTCGATATCTCCGATTACTTCGCCTGGGGCTACCTCCGGGTCTTTCCCATGCACGTCGTCGGGTTTGAGTGGACAAAAGAGAAGATGCAGGGGACGCTTGAACGGATGATCGCTTACATGGAGCAGAGCAAGGCACAGGTGATCGTCATCGACTCGCTCACCCTCTTCACGGAGTATGCCAAGCAGGACACCGTCCTCACATTCTTCACGAACTGCAAAAACCTCGTCGACCACGGCAAGACCATCCTCGTAACCCTGCACACCTACGCCTTCGTCGAAGACTCCCTCGTCCGCATCCGCTCGATCTGCGACGCTCACCTCTTCATGAAGAAGGCGCTTGTCGGCGGCAAATACGTCATGATGCTCGAGGTCGTCAAGGTCCGCGGCGCACGAAAGACCACTGGAAACATCATCAGTTTCGAGGTTCACCCCGGGTACGGCATCAAGGTCATCCCTGTCTCGGTCGCAAAGGTGTAAAAAGATGGCATCAGCGCTGGAAGCAACCGTCACCCTTCCTTTTGAGCCGGAGTACATCGACGAAGGAAACGACTGCTACAACAACGTCGAGTCCTGCGCACTCTACCGGATGCTCCCGGCAAATGCCCGCGACTACGTCAGGGCAAGCCCTCACCTCCTCGAGTACCTCCACATCCAGCCGGTCAACACCGTCGGTATCCCGCTCTTCCTCTCGGAACTGAAG
>JAAZGM010000340.1 GCA_012511245.1 Methanomicrobiales archaeon
ATGAGAAAGAGCTCTTTCTGGAAAATAACATCCCCCCGGACAGCGGATCGGTCCCCGGCATGGAGAAGGTGCAGGATTGCCACACCGAGACCCGGGAGGTTCTCGACAATCTCATCAATAGTGAACTCCATAGCCACCAGCTCTCTCTGTCAGGGTCAGATCATAGTATATGTGGATTACAGTGTAATGGTATGAATTATATGGTTGTTATGTGTTGCCGTCATACTCTGCGCCCATATAAGATAGAGGAGGAGGGGTATGACGCCATCATCTCCTGGTATTCGTTTTCTCCAGCCTGCACCTTCCCCCTCTACCCCCGCCCGCGACCAGCCCGACCGTCGGATCGACCGCCTTCCCCGTGACGAGCGAGGTAAGAGCGGTCACAAGGGTCGCTCCCGCCGGCACGTGGATGTGGATGTCACTTGCGAAGAAGTCGAACCCGGTCGCGATCATGAAGCCGCAGCAGCAGACGCTCATTGAGGCGATCGAGACGATCGCAAAGAGGGTGTAGGGAGAACACCGCAACCTAACTCTCGAAGAAGTCGATCACGTAGTAGTTCCCACGGTATTCCACGATCTTTCCCCGATAACCCCGGGCGATGTGCACCGCCTCTTCTTCAGAGATCGGCACCTCCATGAAGCCGGTGCGGAGGGTCTCGTTCACCCGGGGGAGATCAGCGAGGATGGCGTCGGTGAGCGGGACGACCTCGTCTCCGGCGTTCAGGAAGTCGGCTTTTGTCCAGCTCCGGGGGTACCCGGAATCCTCCAGGTCGCCGTTGCTGATGTTGTAGAGCGTGAGGTAGCAGCCGCTCAGCTCTTTCACGTCGGCGGAGGAAAAAACATAGTAGAGGACCTTCCCCGGGGAGCCGGGGTCGTATCGTCCGGTGCTCTCCACCCAGTAAGCGACGCCGCCGATCTCGAAATAACCGCGAAGAACGTCGCCGCTGACGGTCAGGTGTGCCCGGCCGTCCCCGTCAAGCGTGCCGGTGAAGAAGCCGGTGTCGTGTGGCGTCTCCTGCAGGTCCGCCGCGTAAGGTTGCCCGGCGATGTGCATCGCGAACGGTTCGCCGGAAAGCAGGCTATCCCGGATTGCTCTCGTATCGTAGACCGCAAGGTCGTAGCGCCGGACCGAGGAGAGGGCATCCACACCCTCGGCCGGGGCATCCCTCTTCTCCGTGAAGAAGTCGATGTGGACCAGGGCCTGATCCCCGGGGGCTATCTCTTCGTGCGAGATTATGGTAACCTCCACGACGGGCGCGAAGGCCGCAAAAACCACCACCAGCACCGTGACTACGGCGGTAAGGAGGAGGGCCGGGACTATCGAACCGATCTCGGTCATCTCACCGCCTCCTCCGGCCGATGAGGAGGAGCGCCCCGGTGAACGAGAGAGCCGCGAGCGCGGAACCGAACCCCGGAGCCGCCCGGCTCGATGGCTCCAGCTCCAGGTCGAGGGTGTTCGTCAGGTTCTCAAAAGTGAACTCTTCCCGGAGGGGGGAGTAACCCTCTTTCTCGACCGTGACTGTTTGAGCGTAGCCGGGCGTCTCTACCAGGTAGCGGCCGTCTTCTCCCGTCACGGCTGTCGTCGCGATGGGTTCGCCGTCCAGATCAAACACCGACGCGAACCGCACCAGTGCGCCGGGGATCGGGCTGCCTCCGGCGTCCGTCACCCTGCCCGAGACGGCGATCAATGGCGGCGGCGGGATGCCGCTACGGACGGTCACGTTCACGGCCTTCTCGGCCCGGTTTCCGTGGTTATCCGTTGCCACCACGGTGATCGTGTTCTCCCCGAAAGAGGCCGGCACCGAGCAGGCGAACTCCGCCGTGTTCCCGCACGAGACCTCCACCGCGCCGCTCCGCACAACCACGCTGTGCACCCCTGCAGGGGCATGCACCTCCCCGACGACGGCGACATGGGCCGGGACGACATCGATCCAGGCCACGCCGCCCTCATGCAGGGAGGTGATCTCGATGGTGATCGGCTCCTCGACGGGTTTCGGGCTCTCGTCGATGATGGTGAGGATGGGGGGTTCCCCGGCCGTGCCGAAGACAAACATCACGTTGTCGTGATGATAGACCCGGGAGTCGTTCGGGAGCGGGTGCACCCGGGTGCAGGGCTTCTCGACGCCCGCGGGGGTGGGGATCTTTGCGGAATGTTCGTCATCGATGGAGAAGAGGTGGTTTCCGTCGCGATCGAAGATCAGCGTCGTCGCATTGGCCGTATGAACCATGACCGCGCCGAACGGTATCCCGGTGGTCACGCTCCCATCCCATTCCGGCTGAAGGCTCAACTCCGCGGAGATGGCGATCGTCTCGATCGACTCGTTCACCCTCAGTTCCGGGATCAGGTGCTGGTTGGG
>JAAZGM010000341.1 GCA_012511245.1 Methanomicrobiales archaeon
ACCCCGGATCGGTCAATGCCTCCATGTAACCGGTCATCTGCGTCGTGAAGACGAGTTCGCCGGAACATGCCCCTTCAACGCCAAAACCGTCCCCGACAACAGATGTTCCGTCTTCAAGACCCAGAACTGCCTTCATGATTTTACCAAAATATATGGATCAAAATCCTTCTTAACGGTAATGACGGACCGAGCCCCCGCCCCTGCACCCCTGCAGGAAACCTGGAATGGCGGGTTTTTCTGACCCGAAATGTTGAAGGCGGCCGGGCGTGAGATGACACGTATGGAGACGGGCGCGGCAGAGAAGATCCGGATCATCGAGACGCCTGAAGGGACGTTCACGCTCAGGCTCGTCCTCGACGATCTGGGAGGTATCTACCCGGGCATGATCCGGTACACCGTTGAGGTCATCCGCGGCACCGTGACGGTCTACACCTATGCGATCAACACCTACGAGAGTGCGCGCCAGGACACCCTCTTCGATACCAGGAAGGCGGCAGAGGTTGTCTTCACCCGGCTTGCGCACGATGTGGCAGCCCGCCCCCATCGATACACCCGTCCAAAAGTCTTCACCCGGCCGCTCCCGGATACCGGCGTGGTCGACGTCGTCATCCTGCAGGGGAGCCCACGCCGATTCGGGAACTCCGCGAAAGTTGCGTCGTGGTGCGACGATGAGGCGGCACGGGCCGGCCTCACGTCGCGGATCTTCTACCTGCAGGAGATGGATATCCGGCCGTGCGTCGGCTGCTACGTCTGCTATAACCAGGGTTACTGCCCGATCGATGATGATATGCCCTCGATCATCGGGGCGCTTCCGGGTGCTTCCGTGGTCGTCGTCTGCACCCCCGTCTACACCGGCACCGTCCCGGCAACCCTCAAAGCGGTGATAGACCGCTGCCAGTGGCTTCACGCCCGGGAGAATGTCCTGGGAAAGGAGGTGCATGCCCGTGGTCTCCTCGTTGCCGTCGCAGGGCAGCAGGGAACCAGACCGTTTGTCTGTGTGACGGGCGTTGTGGGGATGTTCATGGAGAATCTGGGCATTCTTCCCGCTGCTCCGGTGTTGATCGGCGGTCTTGACCGGGCAAGAGACGTGGAAAAGATGGACGGGGTTGAGGATGATGTCCGGGCGGCACTGCGTGCGCTCTTCGCGCCCCAAAACGAAGGATAATATAGCATCCATCCCCCACCGATGATGCATGGCTGAAGTGATAGTTGAGATCGTCGGGCTCGAAGAGTCCGAATGCGGCCCGTTTCCCTGCGATGAGACGAGATCCTGCGGTCTTGAGACCTGCTACCCCTCGAACCGTCTGTTGAACGCCATCAGCGCGCTGCGAGACGAGTTGATCGCCGCCTACGGCGATGCGATCGAGGTGAAGACGACGCTGATCGACGATGAGATGCCCGACTACGTGAGAAAGATCATCGAGGAGCGCCACCCGCCCATCCCGATCATCCTTGTCAACGGCAGGCTTACGTCGATCGGGAGGGTCTCGCTCGATCTGATAAAAGAAGAGATTGATTATGCGCTTGAAGAATCTTAGAATATCTTCTTCAATTCACCGGTAGCAAGGTCGAAGTAGAGACCGTGAAGCCGGACACGCCCTTCTTTTTCAGCAGCCATGACCGGCGGGTAAGTCCTGAGGTGCTCAAGCTGCAGTCCGACGTTCTCGATCTCGACGAGCCTCTGCCAGATCTTCTCTTCTTCGGGGGTTTGCGGCACCGGCATCCGGCACGCAACGCGGAGTTTCGCCTCTTTGGCGTTGTTGAGCCAGAGCGGAATATATGCATCGTCGCTCTCGTGGTCGAGCGCTTTGATGGCGCCGCAATCGGAATGCCCGCAGATGATGATATCCCCGACCTTGAGGTGGTTGACCGCGTACTCGAGAACGGTCGCGAAGTTCCAGTCGTGAGTCGGAACGATGTTGCCGATGTTGCGCTGCACGAAGATCTCGCCGGCCTTAGAACCCGTGATGCGTTCAGGATCTACTCGTGAATCGGAGCACCCGATCCAGAGGACCCCCGGGTGCTGGTCTGATGCGAGTG
>JAAZGM010000342.1 GCA_012511245.1 Methanomicrobiales archaeon
GTCGGTTGTCGTCCCGGTACAGCCGCAGATGAGCAGGAAGGCAACCATGACGGCCGCCACCGCAAAGATAGTTCTTCGCTGCATAATTCTCAAAGATGTGTCGCAATACACATATTTAAATAGGAATGTTTTGAGTTAATAACAACTTAATATAATTTACCCCTTTTATATCAAGGTAATGTAAAATAGATGTTGTTTATAGGGGCTCCCCTCACCCCACAACGACATCGCGATACCCCTCGCCATCCGCCTCGACGTAGAGGATTGCCCTCCCCCCGATGCGGGCGGGCTTTGGAAACTTCTTCAGGACGACGACGCCTTCCTCGACCGCGGCGCCGTCACGGGTCATCACCGCATCGACACCGGCGGCAAGGATTGCGGCGACCGTCTGGCTGCCGCGGAGGTCCCGGATTGTTCCTTTCAGGATGAATCGGCCGTCATTACCCGATGCAGCAAGCCCGATGCCGGCAAGCGCTCCGATGACGCCATCCTCCGTCCCACCGAGCCCCTCAAGGCGGATCTTCGCCTCGCGGGCGAGTCTTCGTGCCTCCCCCTGCGTCACGACACTCGTCTTCGCAGCGATCCCGAAACGGGTGAACCCGTCGTGGATATTGGAGGCAGCGGCGACACATATGCCAGGGTCGCTCCCCTCGATGAAGTCGTCGAGCATCATCTTCTTTGCCGCCGAGAATACGTCGGCCGCGATCCCGTTCCCGGTATCCTGGATATGGATGACCGCGGAACTGTTGTGCGAAGTATACGGGACGGCAGGGTGGACGAAGAGCTGGTGGCGCGTCACCCCTGTCACCGTATACGACCTGGCGAGTTCTGCTGCAATCGCGCGGGCGAGTCGCCCGGTCCCCCGTGACTCGAGGGTGTCGGTGTCGTCGATGCCAAGGTAGAGTGTCATAGGATCGTCCTGTACCGATCCGCACCCTGAGGAAATGAAGGCTCCCCTGCGGTTAATAAAAAGAGATAGATGGGAGACCATCAAGCCCGGATGATGGTGCCGACCTGCTCCCCATTGATGGCCTTTGTGATGTTCCCCGGCACATGGGCGTTCACGATCTTGATCTCTTTTACATGGATAGCGTCGCGGAGGAGCCGCACCGCCATATGCTCAAGCACCATATCCTCCATATCCAGCTCCAGGAGCTCGTCGGCCGTGATGTCGGTGATGAGTTCGGCATCAGGGTTCACGAACGGGTTCTCCGTATAGAGACCGTCTACGTTCTTCCCGAGGATGCAGTTCTTCGCGCCCACGACCTCAGCCATAAGGAACGCGCCGGTATCCGTCCGGTGGGGAGGGATACTCCCGAGTTCCGGCGGGTGCTCATACAGCCCGTAGGGCGGGGTTCCCTGGACGACCGGGAGCATGCCAAGGGATATGAGCGAAGGAAGGTTCAGGAGATCGTCGGTGTGGATACGGATGCCGTTGTACTTCGAGAAGAGGAGCGAGAGCATGATCGCATTCTGTTCGCTGATCTTGCCCGCGAGTTCAGCAAGCACCCCCGTCGGCATGCCGAGGTCGATCCCGACGTCGAGGATGTGCCGTGTCCGTGCTCCGCCGCCGGTAGCGACCAGGATCTTGTTGTTCCGGGAGAGTTCCCCGATCTCCTCGATCAGCGGGTAGATCACGTTTCGCCCGTAATCGATGACACCGTGGCCGCCGATCTTCACCACGTTCAGTTCGGGCATAATCCGGATCTGCCGGACACCGGCGGTCTCCCGCATCAGGCCGCGCCGGACAAGGCTCTCGCCTGCAAGTTTTGATTCCATCTCAAACCGCTTTGCCATGCTATCATCACTCAATTCAGGTTTCGAGGAAAACATTAAGTAGCTTTGTGCTATATCTGCTGATATACCAATTGGTATATGGAGGAGAGTCATGAAGATCTATGCACGAGAACGCCAGAAAGTCGGAACCGGCGTGAAACAACCCCGGTTTCGTGTCGTCGCCGTCATCGAAGAGAAGGGCGAGGAGAAACACCTGAAGGTTGAGAGCTCCCACTTCCGCAAAGTCGAACTCGAACAGATTGCAAAGGACATCGGCGCCGAGGTCATCTACCTCGAAGAGATGCCCGAGGAAGAGCGCGGCGAGATGAAGGCGGAAGCGGCGTAACCAAACCATTTTTTTCCCTAAAAATTAGATACTCCCGCGATCGGATGCCCGCACACGAACACGACGACATAATCGAGGCGGCCGTCCGGTTCCTCCTTGAGGAGGACCGGTGCGTAACCATCAGTTTCTCCCCGGGCGGCGCTGCCATCCGGTTCCCCACGACCCGGAAACTTGCAGAGTACCTGGGTATCCCCCACTACTACGTCCTCCCGCGTTTCGGAGCGATGGAGCGCGACGGGCTGATCCGCCGCGCGGAACGGGTAGGGATATCCACCACATCCGCAGGGACAAAGAGGCTTCTTGCAATCATGGTGGAGCGTTACCAGGATTCTGCAGAAGAGGTCTTCGGTGCGGGGATCTTTGCTGCGCTCCAGGGCGGGGCCAACGGAGATGAGAGGGATTAACTCTCCTGCCCGCTCACCACTCTCTACATGCAGACGAGCGATCCGGCCCTGATCGGCGGGGTATCCCTTGATGCGTTCTTCATCTTCATCCTCGCCCCGATCGGGTTTCTCTTTCTTGGCAACCTCGCCTACATGGTTCTCCGGCATGTGCTCGACGGGCGCACCTCCCCGGGAACGGCCAAGTGGACGGCGGCCATCCTCCAGTATTCCGTCATCATCGGCGGGGTCTACGCGAGCGCACGCTACCTCCTCGACTTCGACCTCACGGCCGTCGCTACATCGCTTGGTATCCTCGGTATCATCGTTGCCGTCTCATCGACCCAGATCACCCAGAACATCCTTGCCGGTGTCCTGATCGCGATCAACCGGCCGGTCAAACTCGAAGAATGGATCGTCGTCGGGGAGCGACCGACGACAGGGCTCTGCAAGGTGCGCGACATATCCCTCACGACGACGATCCTCCAGGGGCTCGACGGCGGGTTCATCCTGATGCCAAACTCAAGCATCATCGCATCAAAGATCGTCAACTACTCGCGAGGCGGGGTGATGGAAGTCCGGATCTCGCTCTCCGTCCCGATCACCACAGATCTTACGGAAGTGCGCGCCATCGCTCTTGCAGCAACCCGCGACGAACCCCGTTTTGTCCAGACCCGCGGCCGAACCGGGCGATCCGGCGTCCAGGATCTCTTCGATCTCCCCTACAACCGCCGTCTGCGCTCGGACCGCCCTGATCTCACGTACCTGGAGCCCGCCGTCCACATCGTCTCAGTCAACGACGGCTGGATCAAACTCTCCATCCGGGCCTGGATCAAGAAAATTCCGCAAAAAGACCAGATAACGTCGCAATTCCTCAAAACAGTCCTCAAAAACCTCTCGGCCGCGGGCATACAGGTCCAGGCCGATGTGTCGTGACGGAAGGGATTAATTCTCCCGTCTCTCACCCTTTTTGCATGGAGATAGTCCCGATCTTTATCGGCGGGGTTCCCCTCGATGCGTTCGTCGCGTTCCTCTTCACCTTCGTCGGGTTCCTGTTCCTTGGAAACCTCACCTACCTGCTCCTCCAGCGGGTGCTTGACGGCCGGGTCTCCCGCGGGACTTCCAAATGGGCGGCGTCTATCCTGCAGTACAGCATCATCGTCATCGGGATCTATGCAAGCGCCCGGCACTTTCTCGCCTTCGATCTCACTGCTTTTGCCGCATCGCTCGGTATCCTCAGTATCGTCCTGGCCTTCTCGTCGCGCCAGATCATCCAGAACGCCATAGCGGGCATCCTGATAACGATCAACCGCCCGGTCCAGCTTGAGGAGTGGGTGACCGTCAGCGGAAGGCCGGAGACGGGACCCGGAAAGGTGCAGGACATATCCTTCACGACGACGATCCTCCAGGGGCTTGACGGCGGTCTTATCCTCACACCGAACTCGAGCATCATCACCTCAAAGGTGATCAACTACTCCCGTGCCGGTATCCTTGAAGTCACGATCCCGCTCACCGTCCCGGTAACCACAGACCTCTCGCGGGTGGAGGAGATCGCCCTCGCGGCCGCCCGTGAAGAACCCCGGATCCTCCCGCACATCGACTCCACCGAACGCTCCGCCGTCCCGAACCTCTTCGACCTCCCCTACATCGGGCGCCTCTCCTCCGATCTCCCCCGGCCCGACATCCGGCTCTTTGAGCCGAAGGTGCAGATCGCGTCGATCAAGGAAGAGTGGATCCGTCTGGCGGTGAAGGTCTGGATACAGGAGATTCAGGAGAAAGACCGGATTGTCTCAGAATATCTCGATACCGTCATCGGGCGCCTTGTGGCAGAGGGGCTTTTTGAGGAGAAAAAATCGGAGATCGAGCCGGAATCCCCGGA
>JAAZGM010000343.1 GCA_012511245.1 Methanomicrobiales archaeon
ACGATGCCCGGTCGGGCTCTTCCCCGTTCCCGGCGTTCGCGGTGTTCCGCGGTTTGGTTTGATGGAATTGAGGTTTTTACAATTGGATCTCAATGATGCGCCGCCACTGCGGTGGCACCATTCTATCTGTGGCGGTGCAACATATTTAACTTTTGTTTTGAGTAGACCTGTTTGCGTTTACTCGTGCGGCGAGCATCATGCTGCCGGCAGCGCCTCCACAGGCGATCTTTCTCCGGCGCTTTCCCCGTAAGGCTGCTGGTTTTCCCGTATCTTTGATAGAATCCGCGACAGTACCTCTTCATCGGTCGGCAGATCCGAGGCGATGATCTTTCGCAACCGGATCGGGATGGAGTCCATACGGTAGCCTGTCCCCTCGCAGTCGATCCCTACACATGCGACCGGGATGTGAAGGTCTGCAAAGGAGGTGCTGAGCGAGACGAACGGATCGATGACGATGGTCGGGATCGTTGCGAGGTGCTCATTGCACCTCCTCGGTAGATGCGCACCCGGATCGGCGCCGATGATGAGACATGCATCGACCTCGCCCTGTCGGAGCAGGTCGACCGCTGTCGTCTCGCCGGGGTTGTAGTATGGTATGCCGCGTGAGAAGTCGACACCGTAGGGGTACCCAGTGAGGTATGAGAATGTCTGGTTGGTGCCGTTGACGTTCCAGTGCCCGCGCATGGGCGTCAGGGTAAACTTCGTATGCCGGTTGAGTTCATCGATGAGCTGGATGGCGTTCCTGACGTTCTTGTACCTCCCCGGGGATTGTGTCAGGCCGATACCGGTAAAGAGCGCTCCGAACCGGGCATTTTTGCAGAGATCGGCAAGCCAGATCAACCTCTCCCGCGGGATGCCCGCGACGCTTGCAGGGAGGAGATCCGCATGCCCCCTGAGGATCGCCCGGAGAGCTGAAAAGACAGCGTAATCTCCACCCGGTCTGATCTGGATGAACTCATCGGCAAGTCTTGCGGTATCGGTCATCCTGATATCCACGACGACGAGTGTCCGGTCATGGTGTCCGTTCTCCCGGTATTTTCCATCAGCAAACGTTGTATACCGTGAAAGATGGCGGGGATGCGACTCTATCGGATTCGAGCCCCAGTAGATCACAACATCCGCCCGGTTCTTCACCACGCCGAGCGAGCAGCCCGGGTGGCCGGCCTCCTGGATGCCCAGGATAGATGGGCCGTGGCAGATCGATGAGCAGTTGTCGATCACACCCCTGACCGTCTCGGCGATATGGACGCCGATACACTGCGCTTCCGCAGACGTCCCGCTCCACCCGAAGAGGAGCGGGCGCTCGGCGTCGGAGAGCACCCCGGCGGTATACTGGATCGCCTCCTCAAGATCGATCGCCTCCCACGACCCCCCGTTCATTGAGATAGGTGAGGTGAGCCGGCTCCTTGAGAGGAACTTCCCCGCGCCCAGAACGCAGGCGTTGTCAACGGAGGTGACGATCCCGCCCTCAGTCCGGACGACAAGATCGTCGCAGAGGCATCCGCAGAGTGGACAGACAACATCACTGATGATCGTAGGACCGCTGCCTTTGTCTTCGGCACCGGTCCGCACTGCCGGGCATGCAGCGCCGCCCTCCTCGACGAGGATATCCCAGCCCGATCTCGGTGGTTTCCGGGTCACGCTCACTGTTCCTTCCAGCCATTTGTAGTCCGGGGCTCCAGTCCCATGCGTATCCGCGTGCAGGATCGCGTTTGCATGCGGCCCGCAGGGGATGAAGACGGTTCCGGGAGTGAGGTCCTCGGATGGCGTTACTGAGAAGATCTCTTCGCCCGTAGTGGTCGTGAGGAGGAGGGAATCTCCATCTTCTGCACCGAGCTCCAGTAGATCGAAGGGATGGATGAAGCAGCGTGCAGTTTCACTGGAATATTCCGATGTATCTTTGAAGTAAAGGTTTTTGCCCTGGGTAATCGTTCTTCCGCTTGTGATGAGAACGTTCATTGATGGTCAATCTGATCCCGGCGGTGATAATGTTTACGGAAATCGATTTACAAAATATATAGATAAATGTTATTTAGTTTATGGGCAGCCGTGCCCCGGCAGACGGATCTCCGGCATGGGGCTGCACATCACGCGGATATAGTGCGCGCCGCCGCCACCTTCTCCCTCTCAAACGGTTCGCTGAGCGCGAAGAGATCGCCCCTGTCAATGTGCTCTTTTGTCCGGGCAAAGACCTCGCCTTCTTCCCTGGCAAAGTGGATCTCGATCTGCCTTCGGAGGTCGTCGAGCGCCGGCAGCCAGGTATCATCCCTGAGCGAGATCTTCTCGAACTTTGCGAGTGTTTCCCTGATCCCGGCATGCTCATCAAGTGATCGCTGTACCTCTCCCGGGACAGCATCCCGGAGGTGTGTATACAGTGTAGCCTCCTCTGCGTACATATGCCCGGAAAGTTCCCGGCGCAGTGTGATGCACCGGACGTCCCGGGTCTCGGGATTGCTCTTAAGTTCATCAAAAAGTGCCCTGATGAGATCGTGATCATCACGGATCAGTTCAAGGATCAGTGCCATATGCGTCCTTCCTCCCGGGAAGAATAGTGGATGAGGGTCTTAACGGTTTCGCCCGGGCGGTCCCGGCCAAAAAATAGGTGGTGCCGATCTGTTCCGCCCCGGGAGAGGCCGTATGGGTGGAAAACCGGCCTTTCACCGTGATGCAACCGGAAGCACGGCCTTCTTTGCGTCCATGTATCGGGCGTTCAGGGTCGAGAGTTCATCGCTGCTCATCTTCTGCTGCATCGCAGGAAAGATCTCTCCTTCTTCCTCTTCGTTGACGTGGTGCTCCACGTTCTCCCTGATCACCTTCATCTTCGCCACCCAGATCTCTTCTTCCGATATGGATGCATCGTCGAGCCGGGAGAGCAGCGTCTTGACTGCGCCGTGCTCTTCGATCGACTCAAGAACCATACTCCGCATATCGGAGTCCTCCTTGAGCCGGGGATACAGGGCTTTTTCTTCACCGACAAGGTGTGGTATGAGGTTATCCTTCAAGGATTCATACTTCTGCTTCCGATCGCTAACGCCCTCACTTGAGAGTTCAGCGAGTTTTGAGAGCACCACCCGGTGCTCCTGCTTCAGGGTATCGATAATACTCTGCGCCATCTCGATCGCCTCCCTGCAGTGCAGGGTGCCCTGCATGAGTGACCTTCTGTATATGATGGTTGTGCCGGCACCCCTGGCCGCTACCCGATCACCCCCTTTTTGCCCGGTAGCGCTCGCGCTCTCCGATCGCCTCAAGCCTCCCGTCCGAGAGGACGGATATGGCGCCGTGGCCGCAGGCAACCAGGCACCGACGGCCGCGCGCTGCGAGTTCTCTGTCAAGATCCCGGATCAGTTCTAGGAGTGCCTTACGCTCTTCTCGTGCACAGTCGCTGTCGACGTTGACCGACGTCACCAGGAAGTCGGCGAGCGAGTTGTAGCGTTTTCTCTCCTCATCAAGGCTCCCGAAGTTGATCAGGGTGTCGGCGGTGAATATGATCCCGTGTGTCGG
>JAAZGM010000344.1 GCA_012511245.1 Methanomicrobiales archaeon
CGATGCCGGCAAGGATCATCGTCTCGCCTCCCATGCCCTTCAGGCGAGCCATGCCGTAGATGGCGCCTGCAGCGAGCATGGCGAAGAGGAAGGCGTTTCCTATGATGAGGTAGCCTGAGAGAAAACCAGCCCCGAGGACGATGGCGATTGATGCACCGCACGAGGCGGCGGAGGCGATTCCGAGGGTGAAGGGGCTTGCAAGCGGGTTTCGGAGGACGCCCTGCATCACCGTGCCGGCGATCGCAAGCCCGAACCCCGCCACGATCGCGAAGAGCACGCGGTGCAGCCGCCAGCCCCAGACGATCCCGACGGCGTTTGACTCGATCATCCGGTCCGGCAGGTCGACCGCCCCGGGGAAGAGCCCGGCGAGGATGGCGAGGTAGGAGTCGGCAACCGGAAGGTTCGCCGATCCGAGGGTCACGGCGACCCCGACAAGCGCTATGAGGATCAGGATGAGGGCAGCGATGAAGAGCGCCCGCTTCTCGGTGAGCCGCGTGTATTCCTGCCTGCCGAGATCAGTCATCATGCCTGATAGACAAACATCCCGTGTTCGTCGAGGTCGTAGTCAAGCCGCTGGAACTCGCTCAGGTATTGCTGGTGGACGGCGCGGGGGTCGAGATCGGGGAAGAGGTCCGGGTAGAACCACGTTGCCATGTATGCAACGCCGATGAAGTATTCCGGCCCTCCGATGGCGTCGGAGTGGATGATATGCACCCTCCCGTCTTTGATTGCGCTGATCTGATCCCAGACCGGCCGGTTCTCGATTGCGAGGGCGACCGCCTCGAAGGGGGCCGGGTCGTCGTCACCGTAGCCGCCGAAGACCAGTTCACCGGCGCCTACGATCTTGACGATGACGTCGGGGTTCCTGCTGATGACCGCCTCGGGGTCAACCACGGGGTACTCGATCGTGGTATCGGCAAAGATGTTCCTGCCGCCGGCGAGTTCGATCTTCTCGTCGTAGCCGGAGCCCTTTCCGGCGCTCTTGTAGTCGTTCCAGCTCTCCAGGTAGACCGGCACACGGTCATCGGCCGGTATCGAGGCTATGCGTTCGGCCACGGTATCCATCACGCTCCCGTGGAACGCAAGGAATCGTTCGGCCCCCTCCGCCTTTCCGAGGAGGAGCCCCATCGTCCGCACTTCGTCGGCATAGGCCGCCGGCCGGTAACTGTCGAACCGGAAGAACCGGATGGTCGGGTCGATGGATGCAAGCGTCTTCTCGATATCGTCGCAGGACGACTGCGAGATGGTGGCGTAGAGGAAGACCGCGTCAGGGCGGACCGCGGCCGCCTGCTCATAGTCGGGGGACCAGACCGATCCGAGGTTCGCCTTACCCTGGTACTCAGGGAAATAGGTCGGATCCTCAAGGGCGTACTTGCTCACGCCCACGATCCTATCGGGTCCAAGACCTATCGACCGTAGCATCTCGAGAGAATCGCTGTTGAAGAGTGCGATCCTCCTGAGCGGGCGGGTGAGTGTCGTCGTCCGCCCGGATGAATCGGTGATCGTGAGCGCACGGCCGTCCCAGTGCTCATAGACGAACGCAGCGTCCCGGAGGTCGTCGGGCGACGGGGCCTGGACCGTTCCTCCCATGAACCGGGCGTCCAGTGAGTCGAGGATCGCGGCCGCGAGTTCGGACGCCGTCAGTGTGCCGTCGCCGTCGCGGTCGCACGGGATCGCCGCCGCCGATCCGGCGAGAAGAAAGATGCAGCAGGCGAGCAGGAGAAGTTTACGGGTCATCGTCCGCACCTCCGGGCGCATAGTACGGCAAGCGCCGCGAGCGCGGCCGCCCACTCAAAGCCAGGCGTGGCCGGGGCCGCCGTCTGCGCGACCTCTCCCGAGTCCCCGGGTCCATCCGACCCCACGACGCCCGACTCACCGGTCTGCAGGTTCTCCCATGTGCCGGCGATCTCCTTGCCAGCCTCCGACGGGCCCTGCACCCGGTAGCGGATCGCCTCTTCACCGATGACGGCAAACGCGATCTTCTGCCCGGAGACCCTCGTTTGGTCGTCAGGGTGGTCCGTCCCCGCCCATGTGCAGCTCTCGGGGATGGTCTCGACGATGCCCCCGACCGGAATATCCATCACCGTGAGCGTCACTTCAAGGTTGTTTTCGGAGGAGGTGAGGGTCCGCTCGACGCTCACGGCTGTAACAGGGGCTGCGAACAGGAAGATCAGGACGCACAGGAGTACTGCTCTCTTGGGTGCCATTGCGGAGAGATTTACCGCTTTGTGCTATATATGTTTTTATTTGTAATACTTGTTCAAATGAGATTATCTATTCAAGTGATTAGATTTTAATAAATAGACGATATTTATGAGTTTTTATGGAATTCACCCGGAATCGCCGATGAGGCCGTTCCGACCGCAAACTCAACCAGTGAAGGTTATCATCAGGCTTTATGAGCGTGCCGGGATGGGGTGCCGTGGTAAGGTGTCCGGTTTGAGATCCCCGGGAAATTTTCCTCCCGGAGGAGGATCCAGGGACGGTGGCAGGTCTGGAATACCGTGTCGGAGGACCGGGACGTATGCACGAGAGGGTTTCCTGTACGGCCGAGAAAAAGAATAAATGAGGCCAGATAACTCACAATAATACGATAAGATTTAAGATTGAGTGTTACTATATTGCAAACAGTATGAAGTTATTCGCCAATATCCATCTCTATCTTTACGCACTTCTTCTCTTTGTCCTCGTTACAACACCGGTCTCGGCGATCTACAACTTCGAAGGGATCCCCTTCGAGACGGCGGCCCAGGGAGAGGTACGGGGGGAGGTGCTCACCTTCGGAACCTACGGGCTCACCGCTCCTCCCGTCGAGTGCACCTTCACTCTCCCGTCAAAGCCAGTATGGGCGCGTGTCTACACGGGCGTCTGGGGCGGCACCGAGCGCTACACCGGGTGGGAGGAACTCAGCGTCAACAACGGCGTTCCCGTCCGCCGGGACCTCTTCGGAAAAGACGACCGACACCCTGAGACCCATGTCTCGGGATATGGTGTCTATTGGGTCGCACACGACTGCACCGACCAGCTCCGGGGCGGCAAGAACACCGTCACCCTCGCAACCAGCAGGGGCCAGCCCGAGAGCCGGATCGACGGGCGCGTCTACTGCATATTCGTCGTGGCCGTCGTCGAAGATGCCAAAAAACCGCTCACCCGGTACTGGATAGCCGAGGGGAACGAGAACCTCCACAGTGAAGGATGGTCCGGCACGAATCCCACGTGCCACGACACGTGCGAGATCGTCTTTGAGAAGGCAGGCGCAGCGGAAGCGGCCGCCGCCGACCTGACCGTGGTTCTCCTGGCCTCGACGAAGGGGCAGCCGGACTACGTCCTCTTCAACGGCGAGGACCTGGGTATCCCGGTAACGGACCTCTCACTGTACCCGGAGGGGGCGCGGGATATCGGCAACGAGCGCATCGGCGACGCGACTGGCGGTGCCGGGCAGGAAGCCCGGTATGTCGATGTCGAGACGTTCGACGTTGGCCGCCTCCTGAAAGAGACCAACCACGTCGTCTTCGAGCGCGGAAGGGATCTCGACGGCGACGGCGAGATCAGCACCACCGGGTCAAAGCCCGAAGGCGAGGACTATATTCACCCGGTCTCTGCGATCCTCACGGTGCAACGGTCCGGCGTGTCTCCAGCACCGGATTTCTCCGTCGACACACCCGTGGCGACAGGAGCCTATGCGGGCGAGGAAGCGACGATCCAGGCGACGGTGAGGAACTACGGTGTACGGCCCGATGGGAAGATTGGGGCGACGTTCTCGGTCGACGGGAGTGTCGTCAAAACGGTAGAGGTCGAACCGGCGAGGTCCGGCGTTCAGCAGGTCGAGACCGGCGTCATCCTTGCCGAAGGCCGGCATACCATTACGGTCCGGGTCGATGCCGGTGGTGACTCCGATCCGACGGACAACGAGGCGTCGATGCAGCTGACGGTCGGCACGGTCCCCGACCTCTCTGTCGCGATCGGGGCGCCGGTCCGGGGCGGGCTTGCGACTGCGCCGACACAACAGGCGCCCGCCCCGCTCTTTGCCCTGGTTGCAGGGCTCGCTCTCGCGGCTCTCCTTGCGAAGCGTCCGCCCGGCGGGAAGACGGCGGTTCTCCTGCTTGCAGGAATGGTCATCGTCGCTGCATGCCCGCTCGCGGCAGCTGCAGGCTATCTGGACTACACGATCCCGGTCACGATCAAGAACGGCGGCGGGAGCGATGTCGGCGCCTTTGACCTTACCATCTACCTGGATGGTGAGAAGGCAGCGGTCAAGCATGTCGACGGGGTCAGCGCCGGGGCAACGGTCACCATCGACGTCCCGCTCTACACGACGCCCGGGAAGCACCGGATCAAGGCTGTCGTGGATGAAGTGGGCGCGATCAAAGACTCAAACCGGGCAAACAACGCAGCTGAGGGCGAATATGTCTTCCCGTAGGATCGCAGCCGGACTGATCCTCCTGCTCCTCCTGGCAGCGCCCACGGCAGCCACCTATGCCGGGGACAAACCGCTCTTGACCGTGTTTCATGACGGGTTCCGGGGCAATTACGTCTACACGGTTGGAAACAGCACCTACAGCGGTGCAATCGGTCCGGGGGGAGAGTATGCGGTTACGTTCGAACCCGAACTTCCAGCGGATGCAACCGTCCGCTACCAGCGCCTCTACGTCTACTGGGCCTGGAGCAAACTCGACCAGAACGCGATCTACCCGGTGATCTCGCTCACCCGCACGGATACGGGCGAGCAGCTCACGGAAACCGGCCGTTACACGGATTCCAAGGGATTCGTCAGCCAGAACGACTTCTTCTCGGGGATGAACATCTTCACGACCACGGATCTCAACCCCGGGGAGAACTCCTTTATGGTCGTCCTCAAGAACAACGCCACCGATAACAGGACTTTTGTCGTCCAGGGGATCGGCCTGCTCACCGTCTACGAGAGCCCCGGATCGCCGGAGGCGATCATCTGGGTGAGCGAGGGGGCTGACCTCCTCTACAGCAGCCACGGGATCACCCCTGCCATGGCGTCGAGCAGGATCGATTTTCCCGGGACGATCGACCGGTCCGGCCTTAAATCGGCCGAACTCTTCCTCGTCGCCCCTTCGGGCGGCTATACGCGGGAGAAGATCCCCGTGATCAACCGGCTCTTTGTCAACCGCGAGGGGACAAGCAGCATGCCCTCGTTCTTTGAAACAATCCTCTCGGCGCTCTTCCCGGGATCGAGCGGAAAGGAGTGGGTGAACGTCTTTGACTCCGATGAGCTGGTGCAGATCGGGATCGACCGGCGGGACGTGCTGCCCTACTTGCGGTCTGATGGGAATTTTGCGCTGGTCCAGGACGAAAAAGACTACCTGATGCTGACGAACGCCGTTCTCCGGGCTGAAAAGAGGTGAGAGTATGGAGACCATCATCGAGACGAGGCACCTGAACAAGGCGTACAACGATCGGGTGATCGCCCTTGCGGATGTAAACCTGACCATCGAGAAGGGGGAGTTCATCGCACTTCTCGGGAGGAGCGGCAGCGGAAAGAGCACGCTCCTGAACATCCTCGGCGGCCTCGACGCTCCGACGTCGGGGGAAGTCCGGATCGACGGTAAAAACATCGATTTCAGCGACCGGAAGTCGCTCATCACTCTCCGAAGAGAGTCTATCGGTTTTATCTTCCAGAGCTTCAACCTCATCCCGGCGCTGACGGCGCAGGAGAACGTGGAGTACCCCCTCCTCTTCAATTATCACGACAGGACCACGAGGAGAGAGCGGGCAGCCGACCTTCTCTTGCTCGTCGGCCTCGGAGACCGGGCGCACCACTATCCCCGGGAGATGAGCGGCGGCGAGCAGCAACGGGTGGCGATCGCCCGCGCTCTCGTCGGAGATCCCCTCATCATCCTGGCCGATGAACCGACAGGGAACCTGGACTCAAAGACGCGCGACGAGATCTTCAGCCTGATGCGGCAGGTGAACCGGGAGCGGGATACGACATTTCTGATCGTCACCCATGAGCGCGAACTCGGGAAGCGAACCGACCGCACCATTGAACTCCTCGACGGGAGCGTGGTCACATGATCCTCGGGAAGTTGATCGATTACCTGAAGGTCTCAGCCCACCAGGTCGCCCGGAAACGGACGCGCGTCTTCCTCACCGCCCTCGGTATAGCGATCGGGGTTGCGGCCGTCGTCGGAACCGTCGCCCTCGGCGAAGGCGTCCGCTACCAGGCGGTGGAGGCGATCAAGGATCAGTCCGACCTCACGCTCATCGAGGCGACCGCAGATATACGCGAAGGCGCGATCCAGTTCATCACACCGGCAAAGATCGACGAACTCGGCGCAATTTCTCACGTGGAAGCATCTTCGGCGGTGGTCAGGGAGGCATACACCACAAAACGGCAGACCTACCTCGAGGTCGTGGGGATCGATCCGGGGGGGATCGAAGGCGTGATCCAGCCAGAATTCCTGAGGGGGGAGAACCTTGAGCCAGGCTCCCGGCAGGCGGTGCTCGGGCACGACGTCGCCGAGACGCTCCAGCGCTACGAAGGTGTCCGGTTCGGCGATACCATCCCGATCCTGGTCCGGCGCTACGATGATGACGGCATGCCGGTCGATGAAGAGGTGCAGTTCACCCTGGTCGGCGTGCTCCAGGAGCGGGACGATGCGTTCGACCAGGTGATGCTGATCGACCGCGGGGTCGCGCAGGGCCTGCGCGGGGACGAGACGGCGTTCGACGGCGTCCTGATCCGGGTCGATCAGCCTGAGGAGGTCTTCGGCGTCGTGGACGGCGTCAAGGATCTCGGCCTCACCGCGAAGGGCGCGTTCCAGCAGATCGAGTCGGTGAACCGGTTGATGGACGTCGTCGTCCTCATCCTGGCGTTCTTTGCCGGGGTCTCCCTGATCGTGGGGGTGCTGATGATCGTCAACACGATGGTCACATCGGTCTTCGAGCGGACGCGGGAGATCGGGATCACCATGGCCATCGGGGCCTCCCCGGCGGACGTCATCTACCTCATCCTCGCTGAGTGTTTCTACATCGGATTGATCGGGGGCGTGCTCGGCGATCTTCTGGGCATCGCATTCACGGGTGTTATCAATACGTTCGGAAAGGCGTTCATCATCGCCCAGCTCGGCGACACGTTCTCTACGTTTGCCGAGGGCGACATCACCCTGATCACACCTGAAATTCTCGCGATCGGGATGGTGATCGCGATCGTTCTCTCTCTGGCATCGGGCCTCTACCCGGCGTTGAAGGCAGCGCACCTCAACCCGGTGACGGCGATACGGACGGGGGTATGAACGATGGAAATCAATAGACCGTATATCACAGGAATTGTACTATCTCTTATGCTGCTCGTCCTGGTGCCCGCACCTGCGGCGGCCGATCAGTACGTGGGCGGCATCCCGCTGGAGACGGTGCAAAGCGGCGTCGTCTCCGGCGGGCTGTGGCACGATTCGTTCGTGGGAACCGCGCCGGTGCGCGAGGCAACGAAGCAGTACTCGCTCCCCGACTACACGGAGATCAAGTGGGCGCGCCTCTACGTTGCGGTCTACTGCGGTCACATGCAGAACAACTACGAGCACCGGGCGACCGTGAGGTTCAACGGCGGATCGGGGATGCAGATGCTCGGTGTCGAGGAACTCCGGAAGTCGTACTCCTTTCCGGCTAACGGCGGGGCCGGGCCGGTCTGGGTAAACAACCACTGCAACCGGGTGACGAGCGATTACCTGATGTGGTACGACGTGACCAAACGGATCACCGGCAAGAACCTGGTCGCCGAGGTGAAGGTGGACCAGCCGGAAGGGTATACAGGGACCCTGGACGGGAGGATCAAACTCGTCACGCTGGTCGTCGCCTACGACGACGGCGACGGCGACGAGGTCTACTACTGGGTGAACCAGGGGCACGACGTCCACTCCTACTACGTCGAAGAGTATGTCGGCGAGACCTTCATCGGCGAGACGACATTCGATACTGAGGATCTCCCGGAAGACGATGAACGCATCCCCTCCGCCGAGTTTTCAGCCATCTACATGGCAAGCCAGGTCGGGGAGTTCACATTCAACACCGAACTGCTCGACGCCAATGATCCGCAGGGCGCCCACTCAGGCTACCAGACGTGGGACGTCTCCGATCTCATGGAGCCCGGGACGACGAGCACGTTCACATACACCCGCGACCTCGGCATTGCCGGAAGCGACGAGAACTTCCAGGGTGCGTTCTTCAAGATACCGCTCACGCTCCTCTCGGTTCACTATCCCGAGGAGGAAGTCGGGTCGATCAAGGTGACCTCGGTGCCCGCCGGTGCAGCGATCTTCCTCGACGACGAACCGACCCAGTGGACGACGAACACGACGATCCCCGGCGTCTCCGCCGGCGATCACTCGGTCCGGGTCGAAATGGACTGTTACTGTATGTCCGACGACCTGTGGGTCACGGTGACCAAAGGGGCGAACACAACAGCTCATTTTGATCTCGAACCGATAACAGGCGGCATCGAGGTGACGAGCGAACCATCCGGGGCCTGGGTCTATCTCAACGGGGAGAACATGTCGGTTGTTACCCCGGCGACGCTGGAGAACCTGATCATAGGTGACTACACAGTCGAGGTGAGGGCGGAGGGACGCGAAGACTACCGGACGGTTACGGTCAGTGAAGGGGAGACGACTCTCGCCCACCTCACGTTCGAGACCGCCGGCGGTTCCGATGGAGGGATTCCCGACTACGGCTACACCGGAAAGGAGTTTGATATCGCCGTCTCAGGCACCCTCCACGGGAACCTGACCTACTACGAGTTCAGCGATTACACCGGGTTCATCCATGCCGGGGAGAGCAGGGAGTTTGCGATCAACGTTCCTGCTCCTGCAAATGGCACGGTCGCATACGCGCGGCTCTACATCTATACCACCTGGGGGCACGATGAGAAGAGAAAAGAGGGCACCCCGGTCAGGATCGGCCTCACGGTCGACGGAAAGAATTTCATAGCCGACAGGGTCTATAACGACCGAAAAGACGAGGGGATCTACAACTATCTGCTTGAAACGCACGCGTTCAACGTCACCGACGCTCCGGGCGGCATCGCCGGCGAACATGTCGTGAAACTGACGAACGACGGGAGGAAAGACGATGTCTTTGCAACCTACGGCGTCGGCCTTCTGGTTGTCACCGAAGATCCTGCCGAACCGGAGATGACCTACTGGATCGCGGAGGGGTCGGATACGCTCTATGCCAACCCGGATTTCGGGACGACGTCCGACGATTGTATCACAACAGCGGGCTTCAACGAGTTTATTGACCTCTCCGAGACCACTAAGGCGCGCATCATCCTGGTCGCCACGGCCGGTTCGGGGATGGACGACGACGAGCACTGGATCTACTTCAACGATGGCGAGTGGTTCAACCTGCTCACCGCAGGCTCTTCGGCGATCAGCGTGGCCGATCTGGACGTGAGACAGTTCCTCCGCGGGTCGGGGAACGAGGCGGGGATCCAGAGCCTCATCACCACCACGAAGGGGGACTATATGGAGAACCGAGCCCTCATCCTCGCTGTCTGGAAGGGCACCCCGCCTGAGGGCTACGAGGCAAACACCACGTCCACGACAGGTACACCCGGGACGTCGGCGATATCGACAGGATCGCGGTTCACCCTCAACTCGACGAACGGGCGGATCGAGGCCACGCGCCTCGTCGCCGACGGCGGGGCCGTCCAGGTATACATCCCCGAGGGTGCGGTGATCACCGAAGGCGCCGGCTTCGTCCAGGTGCTGACACTGCAGAGGCTTTTACCCGGCGATGCGGTGGGTGCCGACCCGGCCTACGTGATCGGCAGCGAAACCATGGAGAGCGACCTCCCCCTCAGGCTGGTCGTCGCTGTGAGCGAACCGGGGGGCACGATCGCCAGGTACGACCGCTCTTCCGACACCTGGCGGCCGCTGGAGACGAAGAACGATGTGGCGGGCAGTGTCTCGACAACGATCCGGCAGGGTGGCATCTACGCGGTCCGGTACGGTGAGACCGGCGAATCCGCCCCAG
>JAAZGM010000345.1 GCA_012511245.1 Methanomicrobiales archaeon
ACTGAATGAAATTCGGGCTCGTAAAGGGAGAAAGCCTCGATCGCCCCGAGGTAGCCCGGCCGCTCCATCCCGACGGCGTCGCCCGGGTCGAGGAAGATCTTCGCGACGAGGTCGAGGGACTGCTGCGAGCCGTTCACGATCTGGATCTCCTCCGCGGTCGCCGGGAGGCCGAGCCTCCGGCGGTAACGGTCGGCGATGAACTCCCGGAGGGGGAGGTAGCCGTCCGTCGTCGTATACTGGAGCGCCGTCCGCCCTTCGCCGGCAAAGACGTCGTGGGCAGCCTCCCCGATCCCCTCGACGTCGATGTAGGCCGAACCGGGGAGGCCGCCGGCAAACGATATCACCCCGGGAACCGCCGAGACCCGGAAGAGTTCTTCAAGAAACGACTCCGGGACACGCCCCATCCGACCAGCAAACCGGTAATCCATGATCGGTATTGGGCGCCGGGAAAGAAAAGGTGCCGTTATCCTGCTACTGGAGCAGGAGGTAGGCGAATATCGAGACCAGGAACGCCAGGATGAGGATGATGAGGCTCAGCGGCGCGATGAACACGAGCATCGCGTTCACGGTGCTCGCGAGCTGCGAGACCCGCTGCGACCCGAATACAACGATCCCTTCGCACGAAGCCGTCGCCGCCCCCACCCGGGCCGGGGAGAGATCGGCAATCGCCTCACGAACCGCCTGCTCGATGTAGGGGACGATCTCCTCCGCCGACACCGCATAACCGACCGGGTTCTTCCCGCTGATCGTGTTCACCGTGTGGGTGTCGGTGGTCATGATCTCAGCCTCATCGGCATGTTCGAGCGCAACCGCGCGGAGATGCTCCCGGACGCCCGGGGCCATGTTGTTCCCGTCGATGAGGACGTAGGCCGCCCGCATCCCTCCCGCCTCCGTCACCAGCACCTGCACCCCGAGCGACCCGAACCCCTGCTCGCGGGTGAACGGGACGCGGACGTGAGAGACGCCGATTGCAAGAGGTTCGAGGGGGAGATCCTGTGCGGTGCGGAACCCCTCCCGTGCGGCGGCGATGTACTCCGTTGCGATCCGTGTCGCCGGGAGGACCGGGGAGCCCACGCTGGTCATACAGTTGTGGGCATCGACGAACGCGACCTCTGAGAAGCCGCAACGCCCTTCGGCCATGATCGCCATCCCGATCGAGTAATCGAGATCCTCTGTGCGTTCCGGCGATCGGGTGCTCACCATCAGGAGGGCATCCCCGAACCGCTGGCAGAGGACCGAGACCGAGCCCGACCCCACCCGGATGGGACGGCTCGCGTTGGTAGAGCAGGCGAGCCCCTCCCGGGACGTCTCGATGGCATGAGCGATCTTTTCGATCTCGCTCTCCGAGACCAGGTTGAAGTCATGGGTGGCGCAGCCGTGGGCGACAAGCGTCTCCTCAGGGAACGTGTCGTGGAGGATCCGGGGGAGGTTGCCGCCGCCGACATCGCCCATCGGGCCAGGATGGACGTTCGGGACGGTGAATATGACGTTTTTTCCCGTCTCGCGGGAGAAGAAGAGCGAGACCTCCGGGACGTAGACCTCCTCGCCGATCTCGCGGAAGAAATCTTCCATATTCTTCGAGCCATCGGTCAGGTGGGCGATGAATGTGTTGAGAAAGTTGAGCCCGCTGATCTGGAACGCCCGTTTCAGCGGCCGCTCGATCAGCCAGATCAGGAAGGCAGAGACCAGCCCGAAGACCACCTGAAGGAGGATGGCGTAGGGGACGAACCCGGGGGTGAAGAACCAGGCACCGGCTGCTATGGCAACGGCGCTCTGGACGAACGCAGGAAGAGCCGTCCGGGTGATCCGATAATCGGCCACCGCTGCAAGAACCAGCAGCCGGAGGCCGAAGGTCAGGCCGAGCGCGATCGCATAGAGCATGGGGAAGAGCGAGCGGCCGGAGACGAGCGCCGCCGACAGGCTCAGGATCACCATGAGGACCGTGCAGGTCAGGGCGAGGAGGGCCGACCGGTTCCACGTTATGCGTCGGCCGAACACCCCCACGAGCGGCACGGTCAGGAGGAAGGCCGCCAGTGCCGGAACCGTGAACCCGAGGGTGCCGATCAGGAAGAACTCTGTTCCGAGCCGGTAGGTGGCTGCATCGATGATGAGACCGAGCACCACGATGATCGCAAGCGAACGCGGCCAGGATGGAGCGGAGAAGATGTAGCGGGTGAGACGTTCGACACGCACATCAGGGCCGGACTCTGCCATCAGCCTCCCCCAAAACAGCAGCCGGCAGGAGGATGCCGGCCGTCAGCGCTGTATATCGCATGATTCAGACAATTATTTCCCGGGGTTCACCAAAGAACTTCCGGTACCGCGCAAGCATACGCTCCCAATCGGGGAGATTTGCCTGGGGACCCGGCTGCTCGACGACGAAGGATGAGACCACAGCACCGATGCGGCAGCACTCAAGCGGGGTGTAGCCCTTCTGGAACGCCGTGAGGAACCCCGCGCGGTAGCCGTCGCCGGCCCCGGTCGGATCGGCGGCATCCACCCTGACCGCCGGGATGTGGTACTCTTCGCCATCCATGCAGAGGATGCTTCCCTCCGCCCCCCGGGTCGTGATCGTCATCGGGACAGAAGCGACGAGCGCGGTGCGCTCCAGCCCCAGCATATCGCACATCCTGTCCATCTCATGGTTGTTTGAGAAGAGGATATCGATGTTTGCGAGGATGATCTCAAGTTCGTCCGACGTGTAGCGGAGGAGATCCTGTCCCGGGTCGAACGAGGCAAACGTGCTCTTCTCCGCCACCCGGACGTTGAAGTCGGGATCGGCCGTTGCCATATGGACGAAGTCAAGGGCTGGAGCCTCGGCGCCGGAGAACGCAACGGACGCCCCCCACTCAAAGAAGGTCTCCTGATCGCCGTCGTCGTCTGTGAAGACGTATGCGGTCGCTGTCCGGGCATCCTCCACCCTGATGAAGTCCTGCACGATCTTGAGCCCCTGCATCCAGCGGTCGTAATCGCTCCCGGGGAAGTCCCCGCCGACAGCAGAGACGAGCTGGCACCGCTCCCCGAGCATCGCAATCCCGGCCGCGATGTTTGCCGCACCGCCGCCGAAGTAGACCTCGTGGCCGGTGATATAGGTCGAGTTGTGCCGTCCGGGGAGTTTTGGCACCCGGAAGATATGGTCGATGGCGGTATGCCCGACGACGGATATCATAGCTCCTGCACTTCCTGGACCTTCAGCGGCACATCATGAAGCGCCTTTCCAATGACCGACTTTGCTATCCGTGCTGCGTGCTCTTCAGACTCCGCACGGAAGACCTTCATCTGCAGCACAAGCCCGACGAGGGCGGTGCCGGCGACAACGAGGGCGGTGTTCAACTCCCCCTCACAGAAGGGGCAGGCGATCATCCCCGCCTCGATCTCCACGAACTTCGCCGAGGGGTTGAGCCGTTTCCCGGCCTCGCTGATAGCGATGCTCACGGCATCGTCCATGGACTTGACATCCTTAATTATCCACGCTGATTCAAGCGTAACCAAATAATCCGGCATAATCTCTCCAAAAATATTATTAGTGTCCTACCAGGTCTCGCGATGCAGGTGCTCCTCGATCGGCATCCGCTCCATCGGTTCGAGCGGCGGCCTCCCCTTCCCGACTGCAAGGAGCGCGACGGGGCGGATATGCTGCGGGAGACCGAGAAGGTCGCGGACCTCGTTCTCCTCGAACGCCCCCGTCCAGCACGAGTGAAGGCTCCGGGCGTGGGCGGCAAGCATCATGTAGGTGCAGGCGATCGTGGCGTCCTCAAGTGCATAAAGGATCCCCCGTTCCCCGTAGTGCGACATCGACCGGACATAGTTTGCGCAGACGACGAAGATGGCGGGAGCCTCGCGGATATGCACCTGTTCAAGGGCGGCGGCCGCGAGTTCCAGCCTCACGTCATCATCCGTGATGACGACGACGTCCCAGGCCTCCCGGTTGCCGGCGCTCGGCGCCGTGCTTGCGCAGGTGAGGATATAGTCGATATCCTCCGGGTCAAGCGGTTCTCCGGAGTACTCCCGGACCGATGAGCGCCCCCTCAGGAGACGGAGGAATTCAGATGAGTTCATGTTCTTTGAGCGTATCCCACGCAGCCTGAGCGGCGGTCGTGGCGGCGCTGACGGCTTTTGCCATCCGGTCCGACGCGGCCCCGAGATCCATGCTCTCCGCCAGGCTGATCGCCTCGCTGAGGTGCTCGACGGCCTTCTTAAACTCACGCTGTTCCGTATCCCCGTACGCAAACTCAAGCTCCGAGCGAATGGACTGGAGCACCATCAGGAGCATCCGTTTCCCGCCGGGCTTCTCCTGGAGCGGGAACTGGATCAGGGCTGTCGTCAGCTGCGACCCCACAATCAGTTCGGATTTTGCCCGTTCGGCAAACTGATAGGTCTTGATGGCGGTTTTGAGATCCATACCACATACTGGAGCTCTCAAGTATAAAAAGTATTGAAAGGAGAAGGGGGGAGGGGTTATCTTGATTTCTGCTTGGTTCCGAGAGCCGAAACCTTCGCGCGGCGTATGCCCCGGCGCACCCGTACATCCGCCGTTGGAGCGCCGCCGCCCCTGCGTCCACCGCGCCCGCCACGCCCGCCGCGTCCACCACGGCGCTGGTCCTGCCCTTCTCGGCTCTCCCGCTTCTGGATAGCCGCCATCGCCTTGAACCGCTGGTTCGGGCCGGGTTTCTTCACTTCACCTTCACTTGCAGGGACGAGTCGAATCTGCCCCTTGACGCCCTTGACCTGGGCCCACTGAACACTGCCTGTCTTTCCCATGATAAAACTCCTTTATATTTATGCACGGATCCGATGATAAAAGTAACCCGGCCGGGGTGGGGGCCGGGCGGGCATCAGGAGAGGAGTTGCTTGAGTTCGCGCCGGAGGGCCTCGCTGACGACCTTTCCATCGACGCTCCCGCGGAGTTCCTGCATGACGACACCCATCAGGGGGCCGAGCGCGCCCATGCCCTTCTCGCGGGCGAACGCCTCGCGCTCGGTGACGATCCGCCGGACGATCGCCTCGACATCCGCCCCTGAGACGGCGGGCGCCATCTTTCCGATCGCCGCATCCACCCGTTCGCGGGGCGTCCCGGCGCCCCCGGCCGTCCGGGCAAGTTCGGTGAGGAGGTCGGGGATCGCCTCTTTTGCCGCCTTCCCGGCCTCGATCGCCGAGAGGAGGGTGAGGATCTCCTCCTCGCTCACCCGGTCGATATCGACGCCGTCACGGGCGAGCTCCCGGCAGGTGGCAAGGAGTGTCCGGGCGGCAAGGGTTGGGCGGACACCGGCGGCGACCGCCTCCTCAAAGAGCGCCAATCGTTCGGAGAACGCCACCTGTCGTGCCAGAGCCTCGTCGAGACCGAACTCCCGGACGAACCGGGCCGCCCGGTCGGTGAGGAGCTCGGGGATCTCGATGCCCCCCCAGAGTTCCTCGTCGATCACGACCGGAAAGACATCCGTCTCGGGATACATCCGTGCGGCGCCCGGAAGGGGGCGCATGTAGGCGGAACTCCCCTCCTCAAGCATCTTTCGCGTCTCCTCGGGAACGCCGGAAAATGCCATCTCCGCGCGGAGTATCACCTGTTCGGCCGCACACCCGGCACGTTCCCGGCTTGCCGCCACGATGACGACGCAATCCTCCTCCGCGGCACTGACGAACTCCCGGAGGCGCGCCACCTCGTCCGCCGTGACGCCGTAGGCCGGGAGTTCGTCGGTGTGGAAGATCCCGCCGACGCCGCACTTCTTCGCGTAGTCCGACATCTCGCTCCCGAGCCGGCGGCCGGGCTGGATCTCGCGGCCGACGAGCCCTGCGAACCCCGAGAGCCGGACGGCGAGAACGACCTTTGCCTTCTTCAATATCGCGGACTTCGTATCGGCAAAGAGGGCGGTGGCATCGATGACGGTGTGGTCGACCCGGGCGTCCCGCTCACGGAGTTCGTCTGCGATGGCGATGAGGGCGACCTGCCGTTCGACCTCGCGCCGGACCACCTCGGCGATGAGGGCGAGTTCCTGCACACCCTTGATCTCCACCCGGGCGCCGTCTGCGATGGAGACGTTGATGTCCTGGCGGATCGTCCCGAGCCCGCGCTTCACCCTCCCGGTGGAGCGGAGCACCATCCCGATATGCGCCGCGACCTCCTGGACGGCCTCGGGTGTGTGCATGCAGGGGGTGGTGGTGATCTCGACGAGCGGGATTCCCAGGCGGTCGAGGGAGAAGGTCTCGCCCTCCACCCGTTGCGCCGCCTCCTCCTCAAGGCAGATCGTCTCGACCTGGCAGCCGCCGGGAAGGGCGCCGGAGAGCGCGACGAGCGCTGTTCGCTGGAATCCGCTGGTGTTCGAGCCGTCGATGACGAGTTTCCTCATCGTGTGCACCTGCTCGACCGGGGTCATATCGAGCATCTTTGCGAGCGTGAGGCAGACATCGAGCGCCTCGGGGTTCATCGGTGTCGGCGGCTCCTCGTCGTGCTCCGCCAGGCAGACCGAGTCGTAGGTGTAGTAGCAGAATTTCCGGACGAGTTTCATCTCCTCCCGCGCCGCCTGGTCGATCTCTCCGAGTTCGCTCTCCGTTGCCCGGAGGTAGCGGTAGAACTCTCCCGTCCGCTCGGAGATGTCGCGGAGCCGGGTCGGGCACCGGCAGAAGAGTTTCTCGGCGGTGTCGAGCTGCTGGTGGATCTCGATCCCGGCCTTGAGGCCGAGTTTTTCGTAGTCCGTCATGGGACCGACCTCCGCTGGATCTCGCCCGCAAGATCGGTTTTTATCAACTCTTTCACCCGTTCGGGGTCGGACTCGTTCCCGAGCACCCACATCAGTTTGACGAGCGCCGTCTCGGGGAGCATATCCTCGCCCTCGACGACGCCGATGCGGAGGAGGTCGCGACCCGTGTTGTAGACCCGGTCGCAGACCCGGCCGTGCAGGCACTGAGACGTCATGACGACGGTCGTCCCGCCCTCGATCATCTCCTGGAGCCGCGGGACCCAATCCGTTGCCACGTGCCCGAGCCCCGTCCCCGCTATGACCAGGCCGGCGTAGCCCTCGAAGGCGTCGAGGACCGCAGGCGGCATCCCGGGGTAGAAGTGGAGGAGGGCGCACCGCTCCTCGATCGCATCGTGAAGTTCCGGCTCTTCCGCGCCCCGCCGCACCGCCTCGTCCGAGAGGGTGACGGAGAGCGAGGGGTAATCGACGTAACCGAGCGGCTCCATCCCTATGCTCTGGAAGGCGTCGCGCCGGGACGTGTGCATCTTACGGACCCTCGTAGCCCGGTGGACGGCGCAGCGGTCGTCGTTTGTTGTCGCATGCATCACCACCGCCACCTCACCGAGATTGCCGGCGGCGACGGCGGCGCTGCAGAGGGCGTTCATGGCGTTGTCGGAGCTCGGACGGTCGGCGGACCTCTGTGACCCGACGAAGACGACCGGAACCGGCGTCCTGAGCATGAACCGGACCGCCGCGGCCGAGCAGGCCATCGTGTCGGTGCCGTGGGTGACGATCACCCCGGCGACGCCGGTCCGAATCTCGTCATAGATCGCCCGGGCGAGGTCGCGCCAGAGCGCCGGCTGCATGTTCTCCGAGAGGATGTTTGCGATCTGGCGGTCGCGGTAGCGGGCGACGTCCCCGAGTTCGGGGATCGCCCGGAGGATATCGTTTGCCGAGAACTGGCTCGTCACCGCGCCGGTTCGAAAGTCCGCCCTGCTCGCGATCGTTCCGCCGGTGGATATGATGGCAAGTTCCGGTAAGTCGGGGTTCTGGACGACGACACTTGCCCCTGCCGCGGGCTGCCGGGCCGGGCGCTCAATGAGTTCGATCTTCTCAAACGATGCCCCGATGTTGTAGCCGCTCCCCAGTTTGACGACGGCCATCCCGTCTCGTTCGGCGATGTAGGTCCCGGTGAGTGTGGTTCCGCCGTTTGCGTACCGCACCCGGTCGCCGGTCTGTAATGTATCCATTATACTGTAAACCTCCGTGCTTCAAGGATAAGGTCTTTGAATGCGCTCGATAGTGCCGAACCCGTCTCCTCCGCCCAATTTGCGTCGTGGACGAGGAGGGCTCTCTGTTCGTCGATCTGGGCGGCGACTGCCGCCGGTGCCGGGCCGCCGACGATGTCCCGCACGGCAACGGCGTGGCGGGGGTCGAGGACGGTCTCGATCTTCTCTTCCGTGACGCCGAGCCCGACGACCGATATACCAGCGGCCTCCTGTGCGGCGCCCTCGAGCGTCGCAAGGTCGAGCGAACCGTGCCGGACCGCCCGTCCGACGATCCGGTGGGCGGTGCGGAAGGGGAGGCCGTACTCCCTGACAAGGACATCGGCAAGTTCCGTCGCGGTGGAGAACCCTCTCCCCGCCTCGGCGGCCATCCGCTCCGTATCGAACGCCGCAGAACCGATCATGCCGGAGAGGAGCGGGATGCTCTGCCGGATCGCCTCGACCCCGCGCCAGAGGTGAGGGGTCAACTCCTGGAGGTCGCGGTTGTAGCTCATCGGGAGGCCCTTCGTGATCGTTATCGCCGCGGTGAGTGCACCGGCGACCGATCCTGCCTTCGCCCGCATGATCTCCGCCACATCCGGGTTCTTCTTCTGGGGCATGATCGAGGAGGAGGAGCAGTAGGCATCGTCGAGCCGTACGAACCCGACAAACGCCGTGCTCCAGAGGACGAGTTCCTCACAGAGGCGGCTCGTCGTCGCCATGCAGATCGAGGCATCGGCGAGCACCTCGATCGCGAAGTCGCGGGCGGCGACCGCATCCATGCTGTTTGGCGCCGGGCGGGAGAACCCGAGGAGCCGTGCGGTGTAGTCGCGGTCGAGGGGGAACCCGGTCGAAGCGAACGCGGCCGATCCGAGCGGCGATACGTCCACCCGGGCATACGCCTCCCGGAGCCGGGCAGAATCGCGGGAAAACGCCTGTTCGTAGGCGAGAAGGTAATGGGCGAGTGTCGTGGGCTGGGCGTGCTGGAGGTGGGTGAAGCCCGGCATCACCGTCTCCGTGTGGCGGGCGGCGAGATCGAGGAGGGTTGCCCGCAGATCAGCAAGCGACCGGGCGAGTGCGAGGATCTCCTCTTTGAGCCGGATCCTCACGCAGGTCGCGACCTCGTCGTTTCGTGACCGTCCCATGTGGAGGCGGCCGCCGAAGTCCTCACCCACCCGGTCGATGAGGTAAGCCTCTTTTCCGGCGTGGATGTCCTCGAACCGTTCATCGAACGCCTCCACCGGGAGGCCGTTGTCGTGGAGGTCGAGGAGTGCCGCCATCAGCGCGCGTGCCGGTGCCTCATCGATGATCCCCTGCCGCGAGAGGCCGAGGAGGTGCGCCATATCCACAAGAAGGTCCGCTTCCGCAATCCACCGGTCGGCATCCATCGAGGCGAGGAAATGCTCGATATCGGCCGAACGTTCGCCGGCAAGACGGCCCTGCCGAATCTGATCCGAACGCATTCTATCAACAATCCTACCCGTATTGTTTGACT
>JAAZGM010000346.1 GCA_012511245.1 Methanomicrobiales archaeon
ACTGACCAGGATGTAGTCGGGATTCGTGGTGATGAACTCTTCGAGGCTGACGATGCTCCAGTCGTCGACCGAACCGAACGCGTTGGTTCCCCCGGCCAGCGTGATCACCTCGTCCTGGAACGTCCCCCGGCCGCTGATCCAGAGCGGGTCATGCCAGATGACATGGGCGACGGACGGATGGTCGGCCGTGCTCCCGGCCGCCTTTTCGGCAACGGTCCCGATGCGCGTCCTGAGTTCCTCGATGAGCGTTGAGGCCTGCTCTTCCTGCCCGGTCGCCCTTCCGGCAAGCTCGATGTCGTGCAGGACACCGTCGATCGTCTGCGGGTCGAGGACGACGACGGTCATCCCGAGCGATCGCAGGCGGTCGATGACTTCGTCGGTGTTGGCGGACGAAGCGAAGATCAGGTCGGGCTCCATAGCGATCACCCTCTCGATATTGACGGTGCTGAAACCGCCTGCTTTCGGCTTATCGGCCGTTGCCGCCGGATAGTCGCAGCGTTCGGTGACGGCGACGATGCGGTCCTCGAGCCCGAGGGCATACAGGATCTCGGTGTTCGAGGGCGCGAGCGAGACGATTCTCTGCGGTTCTCCCCGGACGAGGACGGTCTTCTCGGAGTCGTCGGTCACCGTCACGGATCGTTCGCCGCCGTCCGTGAGTGCCGCACCGGCCGTCCCGGCGAGCAGGAGCACTGCAACGACCAATGAGACAGAGAGTTTCGGGCGCATGGTTCGCATAATTAGCTATACTTGTGTTATGGTAATAAATTTTTATAAAGCGGCTTCTCGAAGATCTCCCGGAGTAAAACCGTCCCTTCGCTGTACGAGCATCCGAACTGTCTCTCCTCCGCAGCCGTTCAGTTCTGGAGCGGCGGGTCAGGTCGCCTCCCTGAGGATCTGCATGACCTGATCGATCCGCTCCGCTGCGACCGCCCCCTGATCGAGCAGCCTGCGGATGATCCCCTCCGCCTCACCTCCGGTAAAATCCTGAAACGATCGAGTATTGCCGTTATTCAGGAGTATCATGGGTTTATCTTGCCGATGGGCCAGCGTCCTGATGTTCTCGATGTTGCCTCGCCCGATGGGCATTGCCGTGACGACGACGGCATGCGCGGCATCGATGCATCGCTCGAGCTCGCTTCGGGCACCGGGAGAGATCGCGGAGAACGGTGCCTCGGTGATGCAAGGGATACCCAATGCCGTTGCGACTGCATAGTCGGTATCCAGGAGGGTGAGCACGCCGGCACTCACCCGGAACCCTTCCTTATGGAGAGCATAGAGGAGATCGGACCCGGTACCCCCGCCGCAGACCACGTGCACGCTCCGTTCGGACCGGCATTCTGCGGTATGCTCGTAGAGCGGGAGGATGTAGGGCTTCCCTGTCATCGGGTGGAGTTTTACCAGCGCGTCGATCCCGTATACCGTCTTGAGCGCCTCCCGGGTCAGCACCTCCCCCGGCTTGCCGACGGTAACGACCCTCTTCTCTTTGAGCATGATCAGGCGGTCGCAGTAGCAGGCGGCCAGGTTCAGGTCGTGAAAGACGCTGATCACCGTGATCTTCCCGGTAAGACTTCTGATCAGGTTAAGGATCTCGACCTGGTGGCTGATATCGAGGTTCGAGGTCGCTTCGTCGAGGAGCAGGATCTTCGGCTCCTGCGCGAGCGCCCGGGCGATGAGCACCCGCTGCCGTTCGCCGCCACTGATCTCGCGGACCGAAGACCCGGCGAGGTGTGCGACGTTTGCGAGATGCATGGCGCGATCGCAGATCTCCAGATCCCGCGCGGTCTCGGAGGCGAGCCTCCCGATATAGGGGTGTCTCCCCATCATGACGATCTCCCGTACGGTGTAATCAAAACCGATCAGGATATCCTGCGGCACGACGGCGATCTGCTGCGCCAGGTCCCTGACGTCGAAGGACTTGAGACTGCGGTCATTGAGGCGGACCTCCCCGGAATCCGGAGCGACGATCCGGCTCATCGCCTTCAAGAGTGTCGTCTTCCCTGACCCGTTCGGACCGATGATCCCGAGGATTTCGCCCCTATCCGCATAAAACGAGATCGCTTCAAGGATCTTCTTTGCGCCGTAGGAGACGTCGATATTGATGATCTCAACCGGTTTCATGCTTTCACCCGGCTCCGCAGAAGGTAGATGAAGAACGGTGCGCCGAAGCAGGCGGTTACAATCCCGACCGGCATGTCACCGGCAAACGTCCGCGTGAGCGTATCGGACCAGATGAGAAGGATGCCGCCTGCAAGGGCGGCGGCGGGGAGGAGGATGCGGTGGTCGGGGCCGACGATCAGGCGCATCACATGAGGGGTGATCAGGCCGACGAACCCGATCGCTCCCGCGATGGAGACCGCTATACCCGTCAGGAACGCGCTTGCAAAGAGGAGGATCTGCTTCAGGCGCTCGACATTCACACCGAGGTGGATCGCATCCTCCTCTCCGAGTGAGATGATGTTGATGTCGCGTGCGTAGAGGTAGACGGCCGCGCACCCGACCGGGATGAGGATGGCGACGAAGACGTCGTCCCATGAGACACTCCAGAATCCTCCCATCATCCAGAACATGATCTGGTGGAGGCTCTGTCCGGCGGTGTACATGAGGAACGAGAGGAACGCGGAGAAGAGCATGGAGAGGGCGACGCCGGAGAGCAGGAGCGTCTCGACCGGGATCCTTCCGCCCTGGCGGGCGATGGTGTAGACGGCGAACGTAGCGATCACCGCACCTATGAATGCGAAGATCGGCAGCCCCGATCCCGCGAAGAGGACGATCGAGATCGCGGCTCCGAGCGAGCCGCCCGACGACGTGCCGAGGATGTAGGGATCGGCCATGGAGTTCTTGAACAGCCCCTGCATGGCCGTGCCTGCCACGGCGAGCGCGCACCCGACCAGGGCTGCGGCGATCACCCGCGGAAGCCTGATATCCCATACGATCATCCAATCGGCTTCGTGCCCCTGCGGCCGAAGAACGAGGCCGGTCTCCGGGTTCCAGGCGATCGTCCAGACTATCTGCGGATCGAAGAATGTCCAGATCGCGACGCTGGTCGGGCCGAGGGCGACGGCGAGAACCATGCTGGCGATAAGAACGCCGATGAGAAGCGGTATTGCAAGTACTCTGTTTCTGGACATCCTGGTATAGATAAAATGGATTTGTTATTATTAAATTCATTTTGTTGTGTTGCGCGGCGAGTATGCGGAACGGTCGACCGGATTCCCGCTGCCTGAGTTAACCTCATACGATGAGCCGGCAAACCTCTCTTCCATATGGGCAATCTGAATGTTGCCGTGCTGGGACCTGCCGGTTACGCAAAAGACCTCGGGAAGAAGGGCACAGAGTCCGATATCACGTTCTATAACCTGAAGAAGGGCGAGGATACCGTCACCATCATCGAGCCGACGCGGTATCC
>JAAZGM010000347.1 GCA_012511245.1 Methanomicrobiales archaeon
AATTTAGTCAGGAGATCAGCCAGTTGCCTACCTATATCTCACGGCGGACCCGGGTGGATACTTCACGGATCCCTGAAGAGAACGAGCAAACAGTCAGACCGTTCTTGAAATGGGCAGGAGGAAAGGGGCAGGTGTTACCGCACATCCGGAACGCATACCCCGAAGGACTCGGCAGAACCCTCACCCGCTATGCTGAGCCTTTTGTCGGCGGAGGGGCTGTATTGTTCGATATCCTCAACACCTTTGACCTTGAGGTGGTGTATATCAGCGATATAAACGCCGAACTCATCAACGTCTATACCGTCATCCGCGATAACTGCACTGATCTGGTTGCCGCCCTGCATGGGATGGAGGACGAATACATCCCACAACAGGATGCGGCCAGGAAAACGATATATTACGCCGGAAGGGAGAGGTATAACTCCATCAAAGGGGACGGGTTCATGGAACCTGTGGAGACGGCGGCACTGTTTATATTTCTTAACCGGACCTGCTTCAACGGGCTTTACCGCGTCAATAAGAAGGGTTTTTTCAACGTCCCGATGGGATCGTACAAAAACCCGACAATCTGTGATGAACATAACCTGCGCACCATCTCCCGCCGCCTGCAGAAGGTGGAGATCGTGTGCGGCGATTACCGTGAGTCGGCGGGGTTTGTTGATGAAGAGACGTTCGTCTATTTTGACCCCCCATACCGTCCGCTGACCCCGACTGCAAACTTCACCTCCTACACCGAGACGGCGTTCGATGACGAAGCACAGGTCAAACTTGCCGGGTATGTGAGACTGCTTGGCGAGAGGGGGGCAAAAGTTCTGGTGAGCAATTCCGATCCGAAAAACAACGATATAAACGATGATTTCTTCGATGATCTCTATGCCGGCTGGAGGATACGGCGGGTGCCTGCAGCCCGGTTGATCAACTGCAACAGTGATGCCAGGGGCGAGATCAGCGAACTTCTGATATCGAATTACCCGACGGGGTGAGGTCAGAGTCTCCCTGTACCGGGTGGGAGTATGGTGTCATCCCCGGACCGGCGGCCATACGGGAGACAGGAGTATCGTATTCTGGCTCAAAGCGCCAGCCCCATCAAACAGGGGTAGACGGCATCCCGCGCTCTCATGACAATGTTTCCCGCCCGATAGAGTCCGCCAGTGGAGATGAGAGAGCATTGAGATATTTGTATTTGCCCACATCTGTGATTGAATGGCAAGAACATCACGCTCAGTCTGGATAAAGACGTTTACAAGAGTTGCCTATCGTACAAAAAACGCCATCACTCTCTCAAGAAGTGTTGAACTGTCTATGGAACAAAAGCTAAACGAGGATGAACATGAGTGGTGAACTCGTACCCATCAAAGAAGCTGCTGAATGGGCTTCAAATCACATGGGAAAAGATATTTCACCCTCAAATATATCTTACCTCATCCAGTATGCTCGAATAAATAAATACGGGGGCGATTCAAACGCCACCCTGGTCAGTATCCCCGAACTGGAGACATACTACAATAAGATCAAAGAGAAAGAGCAGAGATGGAAGGAGAAACTCGGCGATGATCTCAACTGGGAGATCTCTTTTGAACAATACAGAGAGTCAGAGACCACCAGACACGTTCACAGGTTGCATCCATATAAGGGGAAGTTCATCCCCCAGCTGGTCGAATACTTCCTGGACAACCGCGTAAATAAATTTAAAAAAGAGATCTTCTTCAATAAAGGCGATATCGTACTAGATCCGTTCATGGGAAGCGGTACGACGCTCATCCAGGCGGCCGAACTGGGCATCCATTCGATAGGGATCGATATCTCAGAGTTCAACTGCCGTATAGCCAGGGCGAAGTCGGGCAACTACTCCCTTCTCGATCTCAGGTTCAGGCTGGATAAGGCATACAACGAGATCGCCAGGTTCTCAAATGAGACCTTTGACAACGATTACGAGAGAGACCTGAAACGGCGCCTGTCAGAGTTTAACAGCCGGCATTTCCCAAATCCGCAGTACAGGCAGCAGGTCAGACGTGATCGGCAGTTCGAGCAGGAATATTCTATCGAGAAACTCGGGTTGTTTCTGGAGCAGAACCATGAATTTTTAGCGAAGAGCCGGACGAAGGATCGATCCCATCTCCTGGATGAGGGGAGCATGTCAGGCTTTCTCACCACATGGTATAATACCCGGATCCGGCAGGAGTTGTTCTTCTACATCAAACTCATCGAAACAGAGGAAGATGAGAGAACACGGAACGTAATGAGGATAGTTCTCTCCCGGACCGCCCGGTCGTGCAGGGCTACGACCCATTATGATCTGGCTACGTTGAAAGAGCGCCAGATCGGGCCATATTATTGTTTCAAGCACTACAAACTCTGCACGCCGATCGAGAGTATCCTGAAACACCTGAAACGTTATTCTGAAGATACCATCCAGAGGCTTGCGGAGTTTGAGAGGCTTAAACAGGATGTGAACATTGAGATCATCCACAGCGATGCAAGAAACGTGAATATCTTTGATGTTATCAAGAGGCAGAACCCGGACTTCTTCAGTCTCCTGCAGAAGAAAAAGATCTCGGGCGTTTTCTCATCACCACCGTATGTCGGGCAGATCGACTATCACGAGCAGCATGCATATGCGTATGAACTTTTCGCCATCGGAAGAAGGGATGATGATGAGATCGGCTCCATGGCAAAGGGGACGGGGAATGCAGCAAAAGAGTTGTACGTTCAAGGGATCGGCGATGTGCTCCGGAACATCGCGAGATATGTGAGACCGGATGGACACTTCTTCATTGTTGCAAACGATAAGCACAACCTCTATCCGGAGATTGCGGAGAGGAGCGGCCTGGTAATCACCGAGGAATACAAGCGTCCCGTCCTGAACAGGACCGAACGGGACAGGCAACCATACGCTGAGACCATATTTCATATGGAGAACGTGTGAGAGACACCTCAGGGCTGCTGACCAACTCTCTTTCTTCTCGATGAGAATTGTTGACAGGATGATAGTAGAGTGGAGGCGCTCAGGATATTTTCTGAGTACATGACCATCCCTCCAGAAGACCAGATTTACCACAAGATCGTACTGGTGCACCGCGTCCCCTAATTTAGGAATTTTGATGTGTAAGAGCGCAGCGGTCACTTCCGATGATCGCACTCCAGGGGCACGGTTTCCCCCGGATATCGCCATGACTGCCCCCGTCCCCCTGTCGGCGGGGAAGGAGCGCGAAGCGCGGGTGGGGTGGGGGCTACAGGAGCAACCTACGAGAGGGAGACAGGGAGAGCATGCCCCCCACATTCATATCCGGTTCAGCAAAACGAAATCTGACATCTTCGCGTCAGGCAACCTGGGGTGCAGACTGGAGTATGGTTCTAACAGGTGGTCGCGTTGTGGAGTTCATAGTATTAAACGACAATGAGCACTAGAGATAAACAGACCGGATGGGGGAGATGCCATCCCCCCTCATCCCCGCCGGACGACGTGAACCGACTCCGGCGAGAACGAGACCACGACCCGGCTCCCCTCACCTATCCCGAGACTGTCCGCTGCCTTCCAGGAGAGGATGGACGAGAGCGCGACTCCGCAGTCGACCGTCACCCTGCTGAACGGCCCGCGAGGGACGACGGACGTCACCGTGCCGGGGAGGATGTTCCTCCCGGGGGTATCGCCACTCGTCACGGCGATCCGGATCTCCTCGGAGCGGATGCAGAGGCTGACCGCCTCCCCCGCCCCGAACGGCGAGTGCGCCCGGATGCGGATGCCCCCTGCGTCGATGACGGAGGTGCCGTTCTCCCCGGCCGCCACGACACCATCGACGACGTTCTCGACGCCCACGAACCGGGCGACCTCCCGGCTCGCCGGCAGGGTGAAGACCTCCCGCGGCGTCCCCACCTGCGCAAACATGCCCTTCATCAGCACGCCGACCCGGTGAGCGAGCCGCTGCCCCTGGTACATATCGTGGGTCGAGAAGACGATCGTCGTCCCGCGGTCGCGGTTGAGCCGGAAGATCAGGTCCTCGATCAGGGCGACCGAGACCGGGTCCAGGTTCGCGGTCGGCTCGTCCAGCAGGAGAACCTCGGGCTCGATCACCATCGCCCGCGCGAGGGCCACCCGCTGCATCTCCCCGCCCGAGAGCGTCCGCGCCCGCCGCTCCTCATAACCGGCAAGGCCGACCATGCGAAGGACATCCTCGACCTTCTCCCGGATCGCCACCTTCCCCTCCCCCCTGAACCGGAGGCCAATCGCGACGTTTTCGTAGACCGTCGTGTTGAAGACGGCCGGTTTCTGAAAGACCATCCCCATCTTCCGGCGGACGGCAAGGCTCTGCTCCGGCTCCCTGTGGACATCGGTGCCGCCGACCCGGATCGCCCCCTCCGTCGGGGTGTCGAGGAGATCGATGAGGCGCAACAGAGTCGACTTCCCTGACCCGGAGGGGCCGATGATGGCGAATATCTCTCCCGCCTCGATCCGCGCCGTGAGGCCGGCAAGCACCGCCGTGGTGCCGAACCGTTTTGCGACGTCGATACATTCGATCATGGGTTCACCTGTGCTGCATCCTGGTTATGACGAGGTTCACGCCGAGCGCGATCGCGAGCAGGATGGTCCCGAGCGCGATGGACTGGGGGATGTTGCCCATCGAGGTCTCAAGCGATATCGCAGTCGTCAACGTCCGGGTCGAGCCTGAAAACGACGACGCCATGATGTTGCCGCCGACGAGGATCGCCGCCCCGACCTCGGATATCGCCCGGCCGAACCCGACCGCGACGGCGGTGAGGATGGCGAACCGCGCCTCCTTCATGACGTTCGCGAGGAACTGGAGACGGGTCGCCCCGAGCGAGTGGAGGGTATCCCTGATGACCGTATCGACACCCGAGAGCGCCGATATCGTAAGGCCGGTCATGATGGGGAGGACGAGCACCGTCTGGGCAATGATCATCGCCGTCGGGGTGAAGAGCAGCCGCATGAACCCGAACGGCCCGACACGGGATATGAGCAAGAATATGAGAAGGCCGACGATGACCGTCGGGAGGGAGTAGAGCGTCTGGATCAGGTTGATGAGACTCGTCCGCCCGCGGAACGTCCCGAAGTTGATCGCAGCCCCGAGCGGGATGGAGATCAAGGTGGCGGCGACGGTTGCTGTGAACGAGACGATGATGCTCCGCGCCGCGATGCTCATCACGCCGGGGTCGAGCGTGATGATGAGCCGTGCCGCCTCCGCGATGCCCTCGACGATCTCGTACATGCTCTCCACTCAGGGGTTACCAAAAAAGGGTGGGATCAGGGTTCATTCACCGGATCACGCGATAGGAACCGACACTTCGGCCTCAGTCACGCCGATCTCCGCCCAGTCATTCTGGGCAGCGTAGAAGAGCGGCTGACCGTACTTGTCGACTCCGAAAGAGGCGATCTCTTTCTGGGTCTCATCGCTGATCATGAAGTTGACCCAATCTTTTGCAAGCTCGCTGTTGATGTCGGGATACTTCTCGGGGTTGATCTGCATCGCGCAGTAGACGTTGAGCAGGATATCGCCCTCATCCACGAGCGTCACGAGATCGAGATCCCCCTTGTAGGCGAGGTAAGTCCCGATGTCGGAGAGGGTGTAAGCCTCCTTCTCGTTTGCCATCGTCAGGGTCGCGCCCATGCCGGTCCCGGCCTCGATGTACCAGTCGCCGGAGCCCTGGATGTCTTTCGCGTAGTCAAACCCGGCACCTTTCCAGATCGCCTGCTCCTTCGAGTGCGTGCCCGATGCATCGCCGCGTGAGACAAAGACGATGTTCTTGTCGGCCATTCCCTTCTCACGGATGGTGGTGAACGCTTCCTCGGGCTTCATGCCCTTGATACCCGCCGGATCGGACTCGGGGCCGACGAGGATGAAGAAGTTGTACGCGAATACCCGCCGGTTGATGCCGTAGCCGTCGGCAAGGAAGGTGTCTTCACGCGCCCGGTCGTGCACCATCAGGACGTCGACGTCGCCTCGCTGCCCGTATTCGAGTGCCTTGCCGGTTCCGGCGGAGATGATCAGCACCTCGGCGTTGTGCTGCTCTTCAAAGATCGAACTGAGGTGATTGAGGAGCTTGGTGTCGTCGAGACTTGTCGTCGTCGCGATACGGAGCTGCTGCTTTTCTACGGGCGTCGGGTCGGTTGTCGTCCCGGTACAGCCGCAGATGAGCAGGAAGGCAACCATGACGGCCGCCACCGCAAAGATAGTTCTTCGCTGCATAATTCTCAAAGATGTGTCGCAATACACATATTTAAATAGGAAT
>JAAZGM010000348.1 GCA_012511245.1 Methanomicrobiales archaeon
AGAATACTTAAACTATCCGAAAGTTGTTATCCCAAGTTATGTATGACTCACTATTTGACATAACAATAAAGCGTGTCCAAAGTTGGTCCCCGGACAGGGATTATCCCAAGGAGCCGGACTATTCGGATGATCTGTGGAGATTCCTTTCCCAGAGAATAAGCAATGTAACAGTTACAAGGGACGATAAAAATGATAAAAAGGGCCTTGACCTAGGAATACGTCAAGACTCAATGTACGGCACTCGTTCTGTTGGTATCGAGCTGAAAAGGAACTTTAAGTATGCTCGCGGACTGAAGGAACTTGTGGGTCAACTAGAAACGAAGGGAAGGCACTATGACGATATAATCATTTTATTTATCGGCGAAACGAGTAACAACATGATCGTAAAAACACGGGAGTGGATTCGAGGAAAGGCTGACCCCATTACTGGAATTTCCAGCAAACACTATAAGATAATAATTAAAGGTTCGAAGATCCCCTAAAATTGTGTTGTGGGGAAAATCCCCAGACCCTCCTATAGCAATACTTGTACTGGGTGTAAGGTATTTCATTTTCCCAGCGTCAAGCAACCCACCTACACATTTTCCACAAGAGTCTCCCGCCCCCCTTCCCGGCCGGCCTCGATCCAGAGGTCGACGGCCACCTTTACTTCCTGCAGCGTCTCCTCTTCGGTTCCGCACAAAGCCGAGCACTCCTCCGCGTTAAAAAACAAAAAGACTATATGTCACGCAATCATTCCACTCATCGCCGATAACATCGATGGATGTTAACCACGAAGTTCAACCAGAACATCGTGCTATCCGGGATGTGAAGAACATCGAAGATAGGCAGCGTGACAGCCGTGTCTACGCTGTGTCCATTTTTGTTGTTGGCTCCAAAATGGAGTCGAAACATGGCAATTGAGAATAAATTTCGTCGGATCGGGGTCATCGGCCTCGGTTCCGTTGGCAAAGCGCTTAAGCATGCTCTCTCCTTCTATCATCCCTGTACCGGGTATGATATCCTCGGGGAGTACTCCTGGGACGATGTACTGGACACATCGGCCGTCTTCATATGTGTCCCCACGCCAGAAGGTGGGGATGGGCGTCTTGACTGCTCTATCGTGGAGAGCGTCCTCTCGAAGCTCTCCGCAAGCCGGTACGCCGGAATCGTCGTAATCAAGAGCACGATCGGTGTCGGTTTCATGGACGAAGCGGTCACTGAATACCCGGATCTGCGTCTGGTCTACATGCCCGAATTCCTCCGCGAGAGGAGCAACTTCACATGGTTCGTGAACCCTGACCGGCTGGTCTTCAGTGGAAACGAAGAGGATGTCGAAGAAGTCTTGCAGTACTTCACGTGGGTCGAAGATGACGTGCCGGTGTTGCGGATGACCCACCGGGAAGCCGAGCTCGGCAAACTTGCTCACAATGCATACATCGCACTGAAAGTGAGCTTCACCAACGAGATCGAACAGATATCGCACGAGAGGAGTGCCGATCCCGCCCACGTCATGAGCGTGATCTGGGCAGACAGGAGAGTGCTCTCCCGGGAACACCTCCGGCCGGGCTTCGGGGCATATGCGGGGAAATGCGTACCCAAAGATACGCGCGAACTCATCAACGCTTCCGAGTGCGCCACGCTCTTGCAAGCCGCCGAAGACCTGAACAACTGGATTCTTGTCCATGAGGAGGCAGTGCCGGAAAAAGGTGCCGCCGCGCTCTGCGAGATGAACAGGAACACTGCCTGAAGAGGTGCGCCATGGCAGATGTTGCTGTAGTCATTCCGACACGGAATAGGCCTGCCTCTCTTGCAAAAGCGCTGGCATCGGTCGCGGCACAGACACTGTGCCCGGACCGCGTGATCGTCGTTAGCGATTGCGATGATGCACACGAAGATGAGACAAAGAGCGTTGTCCGGGAGTCTTCCGAGCAACTGCGAGCGGTCGAATGCATACGGAACAGGAGGACGAAGAACCTCTCCGGGGCCGTCAATACCGGCCTTTCCCGCCTCATCGAGCTGGGCGTCTGCCCCGAGTCGACCTTCGTCGCGCTCCTCGATGACGACGACGGATGGGAGCACAGGTATCTGAAGACGTGCCTGGAAGCAGCAGAATCTGAAGGCTCCGATCTCGTCGTGGCCGGCCTGATTCGGCACGAGTCGGAGAGCGATCCGGGCACGCTGCTCTCCATACCAGAGGCCTTTTCGACACACGACTTCTTCGTCGGAAACCCGCACGTCCAGGGTTCCAACCTTTTTGTCCGGCTCTCTGTTCTTCTCCAGGCCGGCGGATTCGACGAATCCCTCGATAGCACGACGGATCGCGACGTCTGCATTCGGCTCCTCGATCTCGGAACCGTGAAAGTCAGATCAGTCCAAGCACACCTCGTCCACCACTGGGCGCTGCCCACACAGGAACGGCTGTCCACGCCCGGATCGACGAGGAAGACAAACGGGTTACAGGCCTTCTACCGAAAGTATACGCCGCGGATGACGCCCTCAGAGCGGGAGGCGTTCAGGAAGCGCGCCCGCGATCTCTTCGGGTGCACCGTCGAGGAGCCACTGCGTCCGGAGAGCACAACAGGGAGTGGCAGGCTCAGTGAGCTGAGTAGGCCTCAAGGGGAGCCGGAGTTCCCGATCGTCGTCGGGTTCATGGCAACGAGGATGGACTCGACGGAGAACCTCCTCGACGATCTTGCGGTGTTCTTCAGGGGTTCGGATATCGAGCGATCCGTCGTCATCTATGACAACTCCCGTTCGACGGCGATGCTGCGGCGGTTGGTTGGAAAGCCGAAGTACGCTTCTCTCAACTGCAGACTGCTCGATGCCGAATCGATTGAGAGGGAGAGCAGGAGAGGCACCTACGGAAAGTATCTCGCAGATCCCGCGAACAGAATGGGCATCGCATCCGGGCGGACAATCCTCCACCATGCCCTCTATCGAGAGGCAAAGAAGTATCCCGGTTCGGTCGTGTGGGTGCTCGACGACGATATCCGGCTGGAATGGGTGAACCGGGACGGCACGGTTGAAAAGGTAATCCTTGCAGAGGTGCAGCGAGCGATCCTCCACTTGAAAGTGCAGGGAATCAGCATTGCCAACGGGCAGGTGACGGGCGACGCCCCCATCCCTGCACACAGCATGCTCCGGACGCAGCTGGTCGACCTCCTCTCGCACCTGAAGATCTGCGAGGCCGGAGGCTCTGCCGGGTTCGGGCAAACGGGTTTGCCCCCGGATCTCATTGAGCGGTATCCGGATTACTACTACGACTACTCGGACCTCCACACCGCACATCTGGAAACCCCGTTCAGGACAGATGCGGACTGCGAACAGCTGCTCCGGCGAGTGCCCGATATCGGAAGCGGGATCAACCTCTTCAGGCCTGTCGTGGCAAGAGAACAGGAGACCACCGGTAGTATGGACATCCCGCGCCCGATCCCTCCGCGGGGCGGCAACACGATGGTGCTCAATCCCGGGTGTCTCCGGATGTTTCCGAACCTCGCACCCCGCATCGGCGCGACAAATGCCCGGCGGGGCGACACGTTCTGGTGCATCCTCAACGACCGGATCAAGGGTCACGCAGTTGCTCCGTTCCCGGTCGCCGTGAGGCAGGAGCGCACCGCCGAAGCGGCGGTGACGTTCAATCTCGACATCCTCCGCGCAGATATGTACGGCAACGCGTTCGTCCGGGCGATGGATGCCTACTACCTTCGCAAGATCGAAGAGACGGGCAGGATCCCAAGGAGGGTCCGGCTTGCGATCGGCGATGAGGAGATTAAGGATATCGTACAATCATTCCGAGCAGCCCTGGAGCAGAGGCTCGTCCGTTTTGTGGAGAACGGTTACCGCATCCTGGGACTCTGCTCCGCGATTGAAGCGACGCTCCGTTCGCCGGCCTTCGCGCACAGGGACGAAGCGGAAACAGCGCTTCGCTTTATCCGGGAACTGAAGGAGACGTATTCGCCCAAAGAGATCCGGCAGTTCTACGAACGCACGAGACTGTTTCCCGAAGACGACCTGAAGGCGTTCCTGCGAAACCTGCCCGATACTATCAGGTCGTACCGTTGCAGCCTGCCGCCCGACGTGCTGCCGGAGGCAGTCGATCGCGCCCGCAGGATAGTCTCCTCGATCCTGGAGAAGAGAACCGGGATTCCCGCTCCGGAACTGCGGTACCTTGGCCACGGCCACGAAGGCGCGGTCTTCACCGACGGAAACCATGCATTCAAGTATTTCTACGCTGGCAAGGCAAACTTCCAGGAGGGGAGACTTGAGTTTATTCGGGAGCGGATTCTTGACAATCCGGCCCTCCGGCACGTCTGCCGGTTGTTCGAGATCGTGGAAGACGCGGGAGAGCTGATCTTCGTGACGGAATATGCAGCGGGGTCTGCATACAAGGGAGGCCACCTCGGAGATATTTTCACCCTGCTTGACGAGTGCCGCCGGGCGGAGATCGCGTTCACGAACTTCCACCCAAAGAACCTCATTGTCACCGATGATGGACTCAAGCTGATCGACCTCGGTGACTCCTTCGTGCCCTACAACGAACGGGAGTTCCTGCAGATGTGTCGTCGGGCGTACCTGACCTACCGATGGCATTTCAGGGACGATCTCTCCGAGATCATGAGCAGGGCGCTCGTCGATCCGAACCTCCCGGAGTTGACCGGGTTTGAGTACTTCTACGAAGTGACCCGGGACAAACGAAAAAGCACGCTTCTGGATGAGAAGCTCACTGCAATGACGGTCGAAGGCGGCCCATGCCGGGTTCTGGACTTTGGGTGCGGGCGGGGAGCGATCGCCGAGTCCCTGGTAGAGAAAGGATTCGACGTCACCGGCTACGACATCGACGGATCTGTCCTGGAGAGGAACCGGGCAAGAGACCAGGCAGCACATTACATCGAGAGGGACGGTCTGGCCTCCCTCAAAGGAGCAGGCGAGAAGTTCACGAAGGTCCTCTGCAGCCTGGTTCTCTGCACCATTGAGGACGACGATGAGATACGGGATGTCGTCTCGGATATGCGGGCGCTCATCGATGATGACGGTGAGGCGATCGTCGCGTTCTGTAATCCGTTTTCAACGTTTGTTGAAGAGTCGGAGACGCACGTCAAGGTGGATCTCCCTGACGAGAACCGATACTATGACGCCTTCGTCTTCAGGAAACGAATGAAAGAGACCGGCAAGATCCGGACAGAGGTTCACCGGCCGTTCTCATTCTACAAACACCTCTTCCATCGGTGCGGGTTTGATACAACACAGATCAAGGAGGTCCGGAGCACGGATCTCCAGCGCCTCTGTCCCTCAAGCGACTTCCTGATCTGCAGGCTTAAGCCGGTGAAAGTCCCGGACGCGAAAGGGGTCTCGCTGCTCATACGGGCAGGTGCGATGGAATGGCAGACGATCGATTTCCAGGTCCGGCATATCGTCGAGCAGCTGCAAGGTCCGCAGTCGTTTGTGGAGAAGGTTGTGGTGACGGATAACTACGAAGGACCGTTCTCCAGGCAGTATACCGAAGCGAACCCGGAGCAGCTCCGGGAAAAACTCGATGCGCTGGTACGCGAAGGAGTCATCGACCGCGTCATCGTGGCACCGACCGACCCGGCGGTCATCGAAGCAACGTACCGGAAGTGGTTCGGGATCGGGTGCCGGTCGCCACGATGCGAGAACGGACAACCAACCTTCATGGCCCTCTATGGCATCGAAAAGTGCCGTGGGGACTACGTCCTGCAGCTGGACAGCGACTGCCTCATCTGCCGCCTCGACCGCGACCACGACTACCTGGGTGACATGATCGATGTCTTTGAGCGAGACCCTGACGCCCTTACCGTTTCGTTCAACATCGCGCACGAGGACGACAGGCCGTACACAAGCCATACCTGCGGTGCGAAGTGGCGGGCCGAGGTTCGGTGCTCGCTCGTCGACAGGGAAAGGCTGGCACAGGCACTCCCGTTGCCGAACGAGACGAACCGCGACGGCGTCCTTCGGCTCCCCTGGCACCGGGCGATGGATCTGCGTATGCAGAATGGAAGTTGGCAGTCTTACCGCGGCGGCGACCGGCGGACGTTCTTCATCCACATCCCAAATGAACGAAAGACGGACGCCAATGAGTGGTATACGATCATGCACGCCGTAGAGCGCGGCCGTATCCCTCCCGCCCAGTACGACCACGTCGACCTGACCGGAACGCTCCGGGACTGGGCGGGCGGCACGGACCAGGAGTTCGTGTTCGTCGTCCGCGGCCGAAACGTCCCGATTCCGAAACTGCGGCGATGTGTCGACTCACTCGCCCGGCAGCGATCGCGAAAGTATGGCATCATATTTGTCGATGCAGGCTCTTCCAACGGCATGGCGGAGTACATACGAGAAATCATCCTCCGCGAACGGAACGGAAACGCTACGTACTTCGGGAACTGTATCCCTCTCACTCCCCTGGAGAACCACGATATCGCGATCCGGAAGATCTGCTCGGATCCGGAGAGCGTCATCATTACCCTGGATGCCGACGATGCGTTGATCGGCGAAGACATCATCGAACGCCTTGACACGATCTATCGGTCCGGGGCAGATCTGTCGGTCGGTTCCATGCTGCGAACCGATAAATGCGTGCAGTATCCGGTGACGTTCTCGCATCCGCGGAGTGCACGGGGAGGAAACGTCTGGCAGCACCTCCGATCGTTCAAGAAGCACCTGTATGACGCACTTCCAGGAGACTACTTGAAGATAGGTGGAGAATGGATTCCCTTCGCTGAAGATTGGGCGTTCATGCTGCCGATGGTGGAGATGGCCCGCAAGCCGATGCATATCACTGAACCGCTCTACTTTTACGAACCGACGGGGAGCAAGGACGAACGGACGCGAGTGATGCGGGAAGACCTGATCCACGAGATCGTGAGCAAGCCGTCTTTGTTGTCCCAGGAGTGTCGGGAGGTGAAAGAGGAATGACACATCCCCCTTCCGACGATGCTTCCGTGTTCCGGCGTCCACTCGTCGCGGTGATCGGCGATGCCCGGCTGGACGAGCACTCCGAGAAGTACCGTCTTGCGGAGCGGCTTGGGTATGCCCTGATAACCGAGCGGTACCGGCTCGTGACGGGAGGCCTCGGCGGTGTGATGGAGGCCGTATCCCGGGGAGCCCGGCGGTCTCCGGAGCACCGTGACGGGGATGTTCTTGCCATCCTTCCCGGCAACGATCCCTGTGAAGCAAACCAGTATGCAGATATCTGCATCGCAACAGGGCTTGATGTTGCGCGAAACGTCATCGTCTCCAACTCGGATGCGATCATTGCCATCGGTGGTGGGTCGGGCACGCTCTCGGAGATCGCAATGGCCTGGGCGCACGGGAGGCTTGTTCTCGGGTACCGGGTGGAGGGCTGGAGTGGGACAATAGCCGATCAGCGCATTGATTCACGTATCCGCTACCCGGATATTCCGGACGATAGAGTATACGGTGTGACTTCGGAAGAGGAGGCGATCGAGTATCTGAACCTCATCCCTGCCTATAGCAAGAGGCATTCGGGCATTAAATGGAGAAAGTGAGGAGTGAAGAACTGAAAAATTGTTTTTAGATCACGCCATCTGCTCGCGGGCGATCCCCCTCCCCGCAAGAATATCCCGCAAATGCTCCCGGCCGCTCGGTTCCGGGATCTCTCGTCCCTCCTCCCGGGCGGTATCGAGCCAGAGGCCGATAGCCACCTTCACTTCAGAGAGAGCCTCCTCTTCCGTCTCGCCGAACGCGGAACAGCCGGCAAGCTCCGGGACGACGGCGATGAACCCCTCGTC
>JAAZGM010000008.1 GCA_012511245.1 Methanomicrobiales archaeon
CCGTCTCGAGTTCCACGTCGTGGTTGCTCCACTTGTCGTGGTGGAGGCGGTAGAGGTTGAACTCCATCGGCCCGTCGGCGGTCATCGTCGTCGTCCGGCCGAACATCACCTGCCCCATATCGATGACAATCTGCGGACGCATGTTGACGTAGTTCGCGATCGGCTCGCTCTTCGAGCAGAAATCCTTCCACCCCGATCCGCCGTAGGCGTGGAACTGGACGTGGGTCGCATACAGCGTCTGCCGCTTCGGGTTCAGGTCGGGGATGAGGCCGAACGACCCGAGCGTGCAGGTGTAGTTCCCCGGGGTGCCGAGGTTGTTGCAGTGCAGGTGCACCGAGTGCGGGAGGTGGAGGAGTTCGTTTGCCTCCACGACAGACCGGATGATCTCCGCCGGCGTCACCTCGAAGTAGGGAACCGGGTCGCGGATGCATGTGACGTTCTTGCCCCACTGCCATGCCTCGGTGCCGCCGGGGTTCGTGAGTTTGACCCCGAACCCTTTGACGGCCTTGAGCGTCCAGGCTATGATGGCGGCGACCCTTTTTATGTCGCCGTCGCGGATCGCCTCCAGGATCGACCAGTTCCCGTCGAAGAGGGTGTTTGCCATCGTATCCTGGAGCGGCGTATAGGTGAACTCTTCGTGGGTGTGCCGCGCCTCAAGCGGCGCCATCGCACCCTCGAGCAGGGTGGTGTAGCCCATCACGCTGTAACGGTAGCTGTTGCCGTAGGTGGTCGGGACGCTGTAGCCGGACGTTGCATGCATCGCTCCCCGGCGGGGCGTCCTCCCTGCCCGCATATCCTCCGGGCTCATATACCGCCCGAAGTTCACCTTCGTCCCGCAGATATGGGTGTGCGAGTCGACCCCGCCCGGCATCGTCAGCATCCCGCGGGCGTCGATAACCTCCGCAGCATCGCTCACCGCCTCGACGATCCTCCCGTCGAGGATGGCGATATCCATCACCTCACCGTTGATCCCCTGGAGCGGATCGATAACGCAGGCGTTCTTCACCAGGAGTTCGGTCATTGCTCTCGCACCTCCTGCATCAGGGCATACATCCGGGAGAGGACCTCCTCATCGGAGAGGTAGTCGGTCGAGAGGACTTTCCTCGTCCGGATCGGCACCCCGTCCATACGGTAGGCCGTTCCCTCCGCGTCGATCCCGGTCACCGCCACCGGGATCTGGATGTCGCAGAACGCCGTGGTGGCGTTCGGGTAGGGGTCGAGCTGGATGACCGGGATCTCCGCGAGGTGTTCGAGGCACTTTCGGGGGAAGTGTGCGGCCGGATCGCTCCCGACGATCAACGCCGCGTCGCACTCCTTCCGGGCGAGGATATCCACCGCCGTCGTCTCCCCGGGGTTGTAGAACGCGATCCCCCGCGAGAAGTCGATCCCGTAGGGGTAGCCGGTCATCCAGGTGTTCACCTCGTTTGAACCGTAGACGTTGTAATGGCCGCGCATCGCCGAGATGGTGAACTTCGTGTGCCGGCTCAGTTCCGAGACGAGCTCGATGGCGTTTCGGATGTTCTTGTACTTCCCCTGCGTCATCGTGAGACCGAGGCCGAAGTAGACCGCCCCGAACTTTGCATTCTTGCAGAGGTTTGCCACCCGGATGAGCTGCTCCTTCGTGACGCCCGCGACCGTCCGCGGCACCATATCCGCCTTCCCCTGGACGATCGCCCGGAGCGCCGAGATGACCGCATAGTCCCCGCCGGGCTTGATCTGGACGAACTCGTCGGCGACGTTCGCGGTCTGGGTCTTTCGGACGTCGATGACGATCACCTTCCGGTCGCGGAAGGCGTTTTCGAGGAAGAACCCCTCCGCGTACCGCGTGTAACGCGAAAGGTGGCGGGGATGGGCGTCGATAGGGTTCGATCCCCAGTATATGACGAGATCCGCCCGGTTCTTCACCACCCCGAGCGTGCAGCCCGGGTGGCCGACCTCCTGGATGGCAAGGATCGAGGGGCCGTGGCAGACCGAGGAGGTGTTGTCGATGACGCCGTGGATGAGTTCGGCCATATGCACCCCCACGCACTGCGCCTCCCCGTGGGTGCCGCTCCACCCATAGAGGAGCGGGCGCTCGGCGGAGAGAAGCATATCGGCGGCGCAGCGGATCGCCTCGTCGTATGTGATATCCTTCCACTCATCCCCGTCGCGCAGGATCGGGTTCTTCATCCTCTTCTCGCCCATGAACTTCGTCGTCCCGAGCTCGCAGGCGTTCGTCACGGCGACCACTCTGCCCTCTTCGACTTCGATCTCGATGTCGTCGCAGAGGCATCCGCAGAACGGACAGACCGCGTCCTTAACGATCATAAGCAAGGCCTCCAAGGTCTTCCATCAGCTCGTGAACCATCTTTGGCTCTTCGTCGGTCGGTTCGATCTCCACCCTGTGGGACTTGAAGTCCGGCATCCCGGTGGAGCAGGTGCCGGCGGCGACGATGTGGTTTGCGTACGGACCGTACGGGACGAAGACGGTGCCCATCTCCACCTCTTCCGATGCCGCCGCCCGCATGACGACATCACCGCACGGTCCGGTCACCCTGACGGTATCCCCGTCGTCGAGCCCGAGTTCCAGCATATCGAACCCGTGCATGAAGCAGGTGGAGGTCTCCGCCGCGTACTCGGCCGACGTCTTGTTCTCGACGGTCACCCCCTGGTTCACCGTCCGCCCGGTGAGCATGAGAAACGTCATGTCTCGGCCTCCGGTATCTGCACCCCTTCCACCATCCGGGCGACCCGGATCGCGCTGTTCGGGCAGTTGGTCTCGCAGGTCTTGCACCCCGTGCACTTCTCTTCGTGGAGGATCTGCACCCGGCCGCCCTCGATCCGCATGATCACCTCGTCGCTTGAGGATGTCCCGCTCCCGGCAAGCTGCGGATCGATCTGCCGGTTGACCGGGCAGGAGACGCAGCAGTTCCCGCACCGCATGCAGATGTTGTCATCGACCTCCAGATGATACCACGACCAGAACGCCGTCCCATCGTGGGCCGTGACGTCGAGGATCCGGCCGCTCGATAGAACACCCTCGGGGCACGCCTCGACGCAGAGGCCGCACCGGATGCAGTGGCCGGGGTAGACTTCCGGCTCCCACCCATCTTTCTTCCGGAGAACCGCGATCCCCCCGGGTGCGGGGCAGATCATCATGCAGGAGAAGCACGCCGTACACTTGTTCCCCGTCAGGGTCGGGTAGCCCTTGAAGTAAGATGGAGTCTCGAGCGGCGCGGTCTTTGCCGTGAAGAACTTCCGGATCCATTCCGGCCGGAGGAACTCCCGCACGTAGTAGATGATCGATCGCATCTCTTACCTCTCGTTGCACGCGATGCAGGGATCGCTGCTGATGAACGTCGATGTCACGTCGGCGATCGATGTGGCCTCGCTGATCATCGCGTGGGCGCAGGCCTCGACGTTCATGATCGAGGGCGTCCGGATCGTGATATCGACCACTCTCCCATAGTCGTCGGTCGTGATGGTGTAGGTCAACTCGCCCCGGGGCGCCTCGCCGCTGTAGGAGGCCGTGCCCGCTTTACAGAGGCCGCCGCCCCGGATAGGGCCTTCGGGGAGGGTGTCCACGCACTTCCGTATCAGGTCGATGCTCTGGAAGACCTCCTGGAACCTGACCATCACCCGGGCAAAGTTGTCGCCCTCTGTCCGGGTCACCTGGGTGAACCCGAGCGCCTGGTAGGTCGGGTGGCAGAGGCGGAGATCGGAGTCCTCGACGCCGCTCGCCCGGGCGGTGGGACCGACGGTGTGGGCGCGGATCGCCTCCTCCCGGTTCATGTACCCGATCCCCTTGCTCCTGAGCGCGATCAGCGGACCGGTCTCGAAGATCCGGGTATACCGCTTCATCTCCTCCTCCACCTTCATGAGATCGGCAAGCATCACCGCGGCATCCTCGGGGAGGAGGTCGAACCGGACGCCGCCCGGTATCATGTAGGCGGTGTTGATCCGGGAGCCCGTTATCCGTTCCAGGTTGTCGAGCACCGTCTCCCGGATGTTGAGGAGATACATCGCGAGCGTCTCGTGCTCGATCGTGTAGCAGTAGGAGAAGTTCGCGAGGATGTGGCTTGCCATCCGGTCGAGTTCGTTCACGACGACCCGGAGGTAGGCCGCTCGCGGCGGGACGGCGATATCACTGATCTTCTCCATCGTCTCGATGAAGACCATATTGTGGATGACCGAGCATATGCCGCAGACCCGTTCCGCAAGGAACATCACCTCCTGCCAGGGGCGACCACGCATGATCCGCTCGATCCCCTTCTTCATGTACCCGAGTTCGATCTCGGTGCGGAGCACCCGCTCGCCCGCCGTCTCGCACTTGATACGGACGGGCTCCTTCCAGCAGGGGTGCATCGGGCCGAGCGGGATGGATACGTCGACGGTCTTCTTCATGGCTTTCTCTCCTCGTAGTCCTTGAATATCAGCGGCGCGACCGAGAGGATGGCGGAGAGGATCTCCGTCGGTCGGGGCGGGCAACCCGGAACCGACGCCGCAATGGGTATATACTTCTCAACGGGCGGACTCGTCAAGGTACCCCTCCGGGCATAGACGCACCCCGATATGGGGCAGTTTCCTATGGCAACGGCAACCTTCGGCTCGGGGATCTTGTCCCAGATATCGCGGAGTTTGTCCACCCACTGGGGGGTTACGGAGCCGATAACCAGGAGGACGTCGGCCTCCCGGGGGTTGTTGTGGACGTAGATCCCGTACTGCTCGATGTCGTAGCGCGGCGCGAGACAGGCGAGCACCTCGATGTCGCAGCCGTTGCATGACCCGACGTCGACGTAACTGACGTGGATCGACCGCGAGCGCACAGCGTTCTTGATCTCCTGGAGGATATTCCTCATGAGAGGATCGCCTCCCGGATCCGCTCTTTTCCTCTCCGGATCGCCTCATCGAGGGGTGTATTCTGTGCCATTGCTGTAGTGTCACTGTATATCGTCTGCATCGCCTCTGTATCCACGAGGGGTATGAATCGGGTGAAGAGTTCGCACCCGAGCTCCTCTGCAACCGGATCGCCGTTGTCTGCGTGTTTCTGCCCCATCTGCCACCGGGACTCGAGGTTCTCAAGGAAGGACATATCGAGCTTCTGGATCAGTGCCCTGCGGAGTTTCGCATCGCTCATCCCGAGGCGCTGTGCAACCGCCCGGACGGTCTCGTCATGTCTTGTGCTCGTCAGGATGTTGTACTTCATCTGGCGGAGGTCCTTTTCGTAGAGGTACTTCATGCGAGCACCCCCGAAGCCTTTGCCAATGCGTAGACGAGGAACCCGAGCACCATCACCCAGAGGAGCGCCATCTCGGCGCGTTTCAGGGTGAGTTCGTCGCGCATCCAGGTGAGGGCGGTGGTGACGGCGAGCAGGACGATGCCTGCAAACGCCTGGCCGACCACGCTCACGTTCTCGACGGCCTGGACGAGGAATACCCCGATGTAGAAGACCGCCCCCGCCATGATCAGGAGTCGCAGTGTGTTCATCCCATGACCACCCCAAGGATGATGATGTAGACGACGAGTGCGCCCGTCACCAGGCTCTGAATCGTCACGGTGTCGTAGGGCGAGAGCATGGGGGTGACTGCGCAGACGAACGAGAGCGATACCAGGACGACGAGCATCAGGATGAGTGTCAACCAGAGCGGCAGCGCCCCGATGAAGATGAGGACGAACGCGTAGAGGAGGACGTAGGTCTTGAGGGCGTATGCCACCTCGAGCGCGGCGCGCCAGACCCCGAAGTGCTCGGTCATGTTGCCGCTCACGATCTCTTTTGCCTCGATGATCGAGAAGGGCCCGTAGTGCATCTTGGAGAGGATCACGAGGTACATCGCCACGGCCGCCGGGAACGCGATGATGAGGAGCGGGCCGTTCACCTCCTGGTAGGCCGCGATATCCGCGATCGAGAGTGAGTGGGTGAAGAAGTAGATCGCGACGACGGTGATGAGGAGCGGCAACTCCGACGCCGCCGATATGACCGACCGGATAGCCCCGAACTTCGTATACGGGGAACCTGTCGAGAGCCCCATCCCGTGCTCCACGATCTTGTGGAGGAGGTAGACCGCAAAGAGGAGGAGGATGCTCCCGCCGGTGAGGAGGACGAAGAGGGCTCCGCTCCAGATGGCGATGGCGACGAAGACGATCCCGACAAAGAGCGTCTGGCTGGCTGTCTTCGGTATCCAGGTCTCTTTGAAGGAGAATTTCAGGGTGTGCAGGATCTCCTGCCAGATCGGCGGTCCAGGCCGCCCCTGGACTCTCGCGATGACTTTCCGGTGGATGCCGTGGAAGAGCAGGCCGATGAAGGTGGCAAAGAGCAGGTATTCGATCATGTCAGTACCCTATGAACGGGATATCTTCTTCTCCGGATTTTGCACTCCACCAC
>JAAZGM010000056.1 GCA_012511245.1 Methanomicrobiales archaeon
AACATCAGGGATATCATCAGGGCTGAACTGGCAGGTTCGGTCGACGAGTTCCGCGAAGACACGATGGGGAACCTGATCGCTGTGAAGCGCGGCGACGACTTCTCCATCATGCTCGCCGCCCACATGGATGAGATCGGCCTGATGGTGCAGTATATCGACGAGAGGGGGTTCATCCAGGTCGTCCCCCTCGGAGGATGGTTCGGGCCGGTGCTCTATTGCCAGCGGGTTGTCCTGCACGGGAGGAACGGGCCGGTCGTAGGCGTCCTCGGCGCAAAGCCCCCTCACGTCATGAAGGAGGAGGAACGCAGGAAGGAGATCAAGATAGAGAACATGTTCGTCGATGTGGGTGCGACGAGCGAGGAGGAGGTGGCGAACCTCGGGATCGAGATAGGCACGGCGATCACCATCGACCGTGAGTACACGGAGCTTGCCGGCAACCGCGTCACGGGTAAAGCGCTCGACAACCGGGTCGGTGTCGCGATGCTCATCCGGGCGCTGCAGCAGGCGAAGTCTCCCCATACGATCTACGGCGTCTTCACCGTCCAGGAGGAACTGGGGCTCAAGGGCGCGAAGGTGAGTGCCTACTCTCTGAACCCCGATTGTGCGATCGCGACCGACGTCACCATCCCCGGCGACCACCCCGGGATCGAGAAGAGGGATGCGAGTGTCGAGATGGGCAAAGGGCCGGTCCTGGTTCTCGTCAGCGCGAGCGGGCGTGGACTGATGGCCGATCCGAGGATGACCGCATGGCTCCGCGAGACCGCGGAGAAGAACGCCATCCCCTGTCAGCTCGAGGTCGGGACCGGCGGCAACACCGATGCGACGATCATCCATCTCGAACGGGGCGGTATTCCGAGCATCCCGTTCTCGATTCCTGCTCGTTACATCCACTCGCCCGTGGAGGTGGTCGATATCACCGATATCGAGGCGGGGATCAAGCTCCTTGTCGAGGCGCTGAAGAGCAAACCTGCGCTCTGATGCGGCAGGACAAACCCTCTTTTTAGGATAATAGAAGTGCCCGGGAGAGTAATCCTTTCCCGGGTACATTTCCGATCAGCGGTGCTGCGTTTTTCCGGTTTGCGGGCGTTTGATTATTCTGGTCCGCAAACCTGCCGCACCCTGATGATCCGTCTCCAGGTTTGATCCCCTCTCAGGCAAGACACCCCGTGGATCTGAAAGGATATAGTCTTTACTGACCCACACCCTTACTCCATACCCCGGGCTTATTCAGTCGTATTCAGCGCACCACGGCCGCCCGGATCGCCTCACTCTTCCACGATGATGACCGTTACCGGGCACGAGTCGGCGGCCTCGATTGCGCAGTCGATGAGTTCGTCGGGCACCTCGCCCTGCCCGGGGTCATCGTTGACCCGATACTTTTTCGTGATCGAGCTCAGATCGTCGGCCGGATCCTGTTCAAAAACCTCCGGGCAGAGATCCCAGCAGGACTCGCAGCTGATGCACCCCGGTCTGTCAATAGTAACCTTCACCACTTTCAATACCTCCGTCACTGTATCGGGAAGGTTTTTTCATGCCTTAAACGTACCGCTCCAGCGGCCATGCAGGAGGGCAGGTAAAGTATATCGACTGTACGGCCAGAGTGAACTCCCATGCCCCCCACTGCCCTTCGCATAGGAGAAGCGTTCAGACCGGTGCCGCAGTTCCGGTCGTACCTCTACGCATCCCTCGTCCTTGCCGTCGTCATACTCATCCTGCCCTGGCTCGCTCCCATCGCCGTCTTTGAGTTCCCCATCGCCGTCCCGGTGCTCGCCGTCATCGTCTTCGTCGCCTACTGGATACCGCTCTACTACAAGAGCATCGCCTACTGTCTCACCGCCACCGAGGTGACCTGGCAGCGCGGGGTCTGGTTCCGGCAGACCGGTATCGTCCCCTACAACCGGATCACGAACGTCGATATCACCCAGGGTCCCCTGATGCGGTTCTTCTCCTTCTCGGCGGTCAAGGTGCAGACCGCGGGCTACTCCGCCCAGGCCCGGGCGGAGATCATCCTCAACGGGATAGCGGACGCAAAAGATCTCCAGGAGAGGATCATGAACTTCGTGCGGACGACCGGACCGGTCGCAGCGACCGGCGGGGAGCCCGAAGGGGCACCGGCCGCCGATGCGGTGGTGGAGGAGCTCCGGGCGATACGGCACCTGCTTGAGGGGCGAAAGGAGCCGCCTCACGAACCGGATCGGCCGGCCTCGTGATGCTTCTGCACCTTCCGCACCCGAACCGCAACACCGCGCTTTGAGCGGAGCATCTCGTCCGCTCCCATCATCGCCCGCCCGGTGGCGGTCGCAAGCGGGCCTTCCACGAGCACCTCGTCGCCCTCCCGTATCCGCGGATCGCATGCCGTGATCCCCGGTGCGAGGACATCGCCCTGCGGCACGAACGCATCGATCTTCACCCGGTAACCCTCCGGGATCAGGTCCCAACCATCGAACGTCGGGCGGAAGAGCCCGGTCCCCGCGTCGATGCTGAAGAGCTGCTGCTTCCCGCGCAGCACCGCCATCTGCATGCTCCGCCCCCGGACCTGGAGGCCTTTTGTGTTGATCTCGGTCGCAAACTGCCAGGAGACCGTGCCCCTGACCATATCGGTCTGCATCCGCCGCTCGCCCTCGAGGGCGGCGTTGAGCGTCCGCAAGGACTCCGGCGCCGTCGGGTGGCCGCGGCAGGTCACCTCGATATCGATGCCGCAGGCCTCCGCCGCCATCTCTGCGACGGTGAGAGCGCCGCCGTCGAGGTGGGCGATAACCCGGCGGTAGGGGTGCGCGGCGAAATAGCGGGTGAGGATATCGGCGATGAAGGCGCACTCCTCGCGATCCCAGTAGCCGGTCACCGGCACGTCGTAGTGCCCCGCCGGGTAGATCCGTTCGAGTTCTCTCGGCACGAGGCCGAGGGGCGATGTGACGATCAGTTCGTGCGCCCGCCGGTCCACGACGTTCATGAAGAGTTTGTGGCTCCGGGAGAGCGAGTAGGGTTTTCGCGCCGAGCAGGGGAGGAGGACCGCGACGTCGGTTCGGGTCGGGACGAACCGCTCAATCACCCGGTCGGCGAACCGCCGGATCTCCGAGCGGTTCTGCGACTCGGCGGTGGCGGCAAGCATCGGCACCGCCCGAACCACCGGGAGGGAGCGCTCCATGAGGGCATAGTTCCGGTCGAGGAACCGGAGGATACCCGTCTGTGCGGCATCGGCACGGCACCGCGACTCCATCAGTTCCCGGAGCCTCCCCGTCTCGATATAGTGGCGCACGAGGGCGAGCTCGCGGTCGAGCGCGAGACGGTTGTGCCGGAGAAGGTCGCCGTCCCGGCAACCCTCGCACCCGCAGACCCCGGTCGCCATCAGTGTTGCCGGAAACTCACCTTCAGGAAGGCAGAACTTCTTCTCTGCAGAGGCAAGATCGACCGCCCGGTAGTCGAAGAGGTCGAAGCCTGAGTAGACGAGGAGGCAGGCGGTCGAGGGGAGCGCCGATGCCGGGGCGTACCACGCGGTGTCCGGCGGGATTCTTTCTTTCAGGACTGCAAGCCACGTTGCGTAGTTCCGGGGATTCATCTGTGCCGTGTGCCAGTTTGCGACCAGGACGCAGTCGCCGGACTCCGCCGCGGCCGGGGCGAGCGGGTGGATGGCGACCGGCTGCCCCTCGCCCGGGGAAAAGTAGTTCTCCACGAACGCCGGGTCGATGGCGAGCGGGACGTTCGAGAGGGAGCGCTCCCTGAGCGCCGGGAAGAGGGTATCCGTATCGAGGGCGGCGGGGAGGGATACAGTTCTTCCTTCCTCCTCATAGACCCCGATCCGCGCAAGACCGTCGCGTTTCTGCGCCTCATACCTGCTCATCGAGCACCTCCACGCCAGGGACTTCTTCACGGACGATCCGCGCCCATTCGTCGCTGCATCGGACAGTAAACCGGCTCTCCGGGTGCGCTTCCACCAGAGCGCGAAGCCCGGCACACCCCGACCTGACCATATCGTCGTCCCAATCCGGGACCTCGCTCTGGCCGACGGGGAACGTCTCCGCGAGTTCCACCGGATACGGCCCGAAGGGCGGCTTGAAGTTCAGGACGGTATCGAACCCGGGGGTTTCCCGACCGTCGAACGTGACGAGCACCCGCTCGCCGACGGGGATACGGGGGATGACCTCGTGGAACCGGAGCACCTCCGTCCTCCGGCAGGTCTCCGAGCCCCGGTAGAAGAATCGGCGTTTTGAGACGGGATCGTCCTGTTCGAGCTCGGCCGCATGGGCGAGGAGCTCCCGGTAGCCGTTGAGCAGGAGCGGGTGGCTCCGGCAGCGTTCGTCGACGAGCTCCCAGAGCGTCCCGTCCTGGATCGCCTGCCGGATGCGGGCGATCTCCGCGAGGGTGACATGCAGGTTATGGAGGGCGAGCAGCCGCTCCCGGTCGGGAGACTTCCGGAGTTCTTCGGCGGTCATCGAGCGGCAGACCCGGCAGGGGCAGGGGAGCTCCGCGAGCTCGTCGAGTTTGAGGCTCCCGTGCGGGGTGATGTAGCGCCCTTCCCGGGCGAAGAGGGCGTATGCGGCCGAATCGAAGAGATCGCAGCCCATCGCGACCGCGAGAGCGAACATCGACGGGTGGCCTGCGCCGAAGAGGTGGACGGCGGTCGCCGGGGAGAGACCGCGTTTTGCCGCGAGAACGACCTGCACGAGGTCCTTGTAGCGGTAACTCTCCATCAGCGGCACCACGGCGCCGATGGGAGCAAAGGCAAAACCGAGATCCTGGACGGCCTGTCCCGCCTCCTCCCGGAGATCGGTGAAGATGCCGCCCTGCACCGGCCCTGCGAGGTTTGCGTCGGGGAAGAGCTCGCGTGCCTCACGGATACGCTCCATCGTTGTCGCAAGCTCCCGTGCCGCTCTCTCCCGGCCGGCATCCGGCGGGGTGGGGATATCCAGGGGAACGACGATATCGCTTCGTATCGCCTGCTGGAACTCGAGCGTCTCCTGGTTGCTGACTTCGACCTCGCCATAGACCGAGAGCTGGAACGATCCCGAGTCGGTCATGATGACGCCGTCGAAGTCGAGAACGCTGTGAAGCCCATCTGCGATCGCCTGATCGTGGAACTTCTCGCTCCTCCTGAATATGTAGGCGTTCGTGATCAGGGCTTCGACGCCCATCTCCTGCATCTCGCGGGGGGTGACCAGGGGGAGGTGGGGGTTGACGACGGGGAGGAGCGCGGGCGTCCTGACCATTTTGTCGTTCACCCTGAGCTTGCCGACCCGTCCTGCGATATCTTTGTGTATGACCTCAAACGTAATTGCCATTGGGGTTAAACCGCCTTTTCTTCAAATATCTGCCCCTCGAACGTCAGAACGGCAACGTCGCCGCGCTTCCAGCACCCGGGCGGGAGACCGGCCTTGCCGCAGGTCCGGTCGAGGAACTCCGTGCTGGTCCAGCCGTACTCCGCCGGGACCTGCGGGAGGAGAAGACCCCCTCTCCCGAGGCCGCTGACGATCAGGCCGTGCCTCCCGACCTTGACACAGCCCGGGCGCTCCTGCGGCGGGCAGTCGAGCGCCCGGGGCAGCGTGAGCACCGTCACCTCGAGATCGATATCGGCGAGTTCCCGGTGCGATACCGGCGGGAACCGCGGATCTTCGAGGGCCGCCGATGCCGCCGCCTCGACGATCGCATCGCCGAGCGGTTTTACGGGATAGGGGAGGCCGATGCATCCACGAAGGTCGCCCTGCCGCTTGATCGTGACAAAGACGCCGCGCTCCTCAAGAAATATCGGAGGGAGATCGGGCGGCACCATCCGTTCGCCGTCGACGGCCTTCTCGACGGCGCTTCGTGCCAGCCGAACCGCCGTTCTGCCTTCTTCCGGGGTCAGCATTTCCATCAGAATGGGTTGTATGTTGTTGAATACTTTTAGTTTTGTGGGGAAGAGGCACCGTTTCCGGGAACCCCGGCGATCGAGCAGGGCAGGGCGCCCGGAAGACGCACCCTGACAGATAGGGGTGTCCCGGCGGGTATGGGGCGGTCGAGATGGATCCGGATCGTGCACTCCTCTCCGGTCGGGAGGGGCATACTGCCGTCGCCGTCCCGGGGGAGTGACGCCGCCCATGTGCCCGGCCTGAGGAGAGAGTCTCCCGATTGCGAGAGGATCTCGATGTAATCCCCCGCCATCACCGTCACGGTGGCGCGAGCGATATCGACCGCCCCGCTCTCTCCGGTATTGATGACGGCGAACGCCAGGGTATCGATATGGGTTCCGGAAAGAACCGGGATCGATGAATAGCCGGCGATGTCTCCGGCCGGTGCAAGATGCGATTCGTTTGCGATCAGAACCGGATATGCGCCCGTATCGCCCGGAACCTCTCCTCCCACGGCACCCGCCCCGAGCGAGACGAACGAGAAGAGTGTCGTGACGACGACAAACGCCACGAAGATTGCCGCCAGCTCCAGCTGCGTGGATCCCTCGCTTCCCCCCATGATAATAACGCCAGTGGTAAGACCTGAGAACTAGTATATAGAGGTATCTGGATACCGCAGGCATGCGCGGCCGATCCGAAGGGCATCACGAAGGGCTCTCTGCCGCCCGGCGGCGGGGCGAGGTATCCCTACGGCTTTATATTCACAACACAAAATATTATAAGGGAGAGGGAGAGTGCGGCCGACGGTGGCACACCCTGTGCTGCTGAGGAAAGTCCTCCCACCGGCCAGACACGCAGCCGCATGCAAGTGCGGGTGGCGAGAGTCACGGCAATGACACAGAAACGACACGGCCCGTCGTCAGTGATGAAACGACCGAGCCCTCCACCCGGGGGGCGAGCGGCGCGGGTCTCCGCGCACTTCGTTGAACGTAGCGGCGGGATACGATGAAACGGTGAATCCCTGCGGGTGCAAGCCAGAACAGGGCGCATGGATCGTCTGGTATCCGCCCGGGTATGGCGCGTAGCTGAATGCCGCACAGAACAGAAGGAGGCTTACTCCTCCCACTCTTCACAACCGCGAACTCTTCTCCGATATTATCGAGCCTCAACCGCCCTCCGGCCTGATCTCGATCTCCTCGAACGTCACGACGTGCGAGTCGAAGACATCGCCCCGATCGTTCATGAAGAGCTGGACGAAGACCTCGGCGGACGTGTTCTCCATGGATACGACGTCGCCGTGCTCCGCCCGGATCTCGAAACCGAGAGACTCAAGCTCGCCCTGGACGGCGTCCCGGGTGTGGTAGGTCGAGAGGATCTCCCTGACCTTTGCAAGGACTTTCTGTTGTTCTTCCTCTGTTACGGCCATATCCCCCTCATGCGCCCCGGAGTATATCTAACCTCTTCCGGAAAAGCCGTGGGGCAGGTATATATGTGGAAAAATTACCTATAGTAATACGATGGAGATCCCTACCCCGGCCGAACTGCGAGAAAAAAGGCTTCGTATGGGCTTAAAACAGGCAGATATAGCCCGTATGGCAGGGATAAGCCAGTCAATGGTCGCGCGGATCGAGGCGGGCAGTGTGGACCCGAGGGTGAGCACACTTGCAAAGATCGTGGAAGTCCTGCAGGCCGCTGAGAGCTCGGCGGTCACGGCAGCCGACGTGATGACCACACCCGTCCTCTCCGTCGCCCCGGCCGATCCCGTCAGCCGGGCCGTCGAGACCATGGGCAGTAACGGGATCTCCCAGCTCCCGGTGCTCGAGAACGACGTGCCGGTCGGATGCATATCCGAGTCGGCGATCATGAACGCCATGGAGGAGGGCGGGCTTCACCAGGCGCACGGGAGGCTGGTGCAGGACTATATGGAGCCCGGTTTTCCGACGGTTCCTCCGACGGCATCCATCGATACGGTCGTCCGCCTTCTGCACCACAACCACGCGATCATCGTGCTTGAGAAGGGGAAGGTGCAGGGCGTGATCACCAAGCACGACCTGATATCCCTGATCACCTAGTTTTAGAGGAGCGAGACCAGGTCCCGGAGAACCGCCTCGGGGTCTTCGGCCTTGACCACGCTCGAGGCGAGGAGAACGCCGCATGTCCCGAGGTCGAGGGCGATCTTCACGCACTCACCCGACTGGATGCCCGCCCCGGTCAGGACTTTCACGTCCGGGTTGACCGCCCTGACGGCGTTGACCGATCGCTCGATTATCCCGGGATCGGCCTTCGAGACCGAGACGCCGCTCCCGATCAGTTCGGGGGGCTCGACGGCCACATAGTCGGGTTTGAGGGCGGCTGCTGCGGCACTCGTCGCGTCGTTGTTCGTGCAGACGACCGTCTCGAGGTTGAGCCTCCGGGCGGCCTCGACGCAGGCCCCGATATCGGCCAGGGTGAGGCGGCGTTCGGAGTGGTTGATCAGGGTGCCGCGTGCGCCCGCCGACCTGACTGCTTCGGGGAGGATATGGCCGGTATGGGCGCCGGGGGTGATAGCATCGATATGCTGGGCGTAGACCGGTATCGCATGGTGCTGGCTCAGCGGGCGAATCTCGGTGAAGACCGGCGCGATGCCGATGACGGCTCCGCTCTCCTCCGCCACGGTCTCGGCTGCAACGGCGATCCGGCGGGCGTTGTTGCCCATACCTTCCTGATAGGTCTTCAAATTGACCAGAATGAACGGGGAAACCATATCCATCACGTCTGTCTGATAGGTTGCTCCTCCTGATATTAACTCTGACGCCCCTTACTCCTCGATCCCCCGGACAAAATGCCCACCGGTGATGCCCCCGAGCGCCCGCCGTCTCGCCTCGTCTTTGAGGGCGGGGAGAGCGTGAACGTCTCCACGCCCTACGGCATCGATCGCCGTCCGGTAGAGTTGCGTCATCTCTGCTGCGTAGCGGTGCCCCCGCCCCCGTGCGTCGATGGCGACGGCATCGATCCCCATCCCGGCGATCCGGGGCAGGTGGTCGATGAGGGAGGTCTCGACGGCGTTTGCGATATACGTCCGCCCCTCGCCGTCGCACCGGAGCGGGAAGATGCGGTTTCGCCCGTCCCGGAGTCCCATGAACCGACCCGCCCCGACCGCCGCCGCAAGCCTGTCCTCGGTCACCAACGCTTCGACGTTGCCCTGCACGAGCACCTCGAGTTCGAGGGTATCCCCGGCTGATGCTGTAAATCCGGCGAGATCGGCGGCCGGGAGTTCGGGAGAGACCGTGCACCGCAGGAAGAGCGGCGCGAGTTCCGCGGCGGTGCGGTGGTTCCAGACGTTCAGCCCGGCGGCGCCGTAGAGGGTCATCCGGGGCTCGGCGTGCCGGACCGCATCCGCAGCACCCATCCCGCTCACCATCACCCCGTGGATGCCTGCTTCGTAGAGCGACGGGAGGAGCGGGGTTGCCGTATCGAGGAAGTTACGCCGGGTGATCGACGGCCATTTCCAGATGAGGTCCGCACCCCCCTCCCGGCAGACGCCGGCGGCCTCTTCGAGGATACCGGGGTCGGATACCTCCAGGTAGACGGTGCGGGCACCGGCCTGCACGGCGGCCGTTACGCCGTCCAGGGTATCGGTGTAGACCGAGATCGACGGGAGCCGGGGAGCGCTTTCCGGCCGCTCCATCGCAGTAATCGCCGTTTCAACCCGTTCGCGGGCCG
>JAAZGM010000057.1 GCA_012511245.1 Methanomicrobiales archaeon
CGGCCTCGATGGCGTCGGTCACCGTGATGTCGAAGGCGTCGCTCCCGGCCCCGGACCCGAACGAGGTGACGAAGATCCGGTCACCCGGCTTTGCGACATCCAGCGTCGCCGCAAGCCCGATCATCGATGAGCCCGAGTAGGTGTTCCCGAGTCTTGGCACGACAAGGCCGGGCCGGATCTGGGCGTCGGTAAACCCGAGCAGTTTTGCCGCCCGCTGCGGGAACTTCGCGTTCGGCTGGTGGAAGACGGCGTAATCGTAGTCCTTCGGGTCCGTCTTCATCGTATCGAGCATCAGCCGCGCCGCACCCTGGACGTGTTTGAAGTAGCCAGGGTCGCCCGTGAACCGTCCGCCGTGACGGGGGTAGTTCTGCCCTTCGCGCCGCCAGAAATCGGGCGTATCGGTGGTGAACGAGCAGGTGTGGTTGAGCTCGGCGATGACGTCATCGTTCCCGATGACGAACGCAGCCCCGCCGGCGGCGGCCGTGTACTCGAGCGCGTCGCCCGGAGCGCCCTGCGCCACATCGGCGCCGATGGCGATCCCGAACGGGATCATCCCGCTCTTGACCATGCCCATGCAGGTCTGGATGCCTGCTGTTCCCGCCTTGCACGCGAACTCGTAGTCGGCGGCGGTCATGTTCGGGGTCGCCCCGATCGCCTCGCCGACCGTGCAGGCCGTGGGCTTGACCGCGTAGGGGTGTGACTCGCTCCCTACGTAGATGGCGCCGATCGCTTCGGTGTCGACGGTTCTTCGCCGGAGGGCGGCACGGGCCGCCTCAACGGCGATCGTTGCGGTATCCTCATCGAGATCGGGGACGGATTTCTCAAAGACCCCGAGACCCCGAGTGAGGTCACTTGCATTGGCTCCCCATACCCGCGCGATCTCCGGGATCTTTATCCGGTGTCGCGGGATGTAGACGCCGTATGAGTAGATGCCTACCATAGTTTTCCTCGTAGTGAACTGATGATCGTCTCGACGTCCATCTGCGTACAGAGTACGGTGATCCGGTCGCGCTCCGCGAGACCCGGGATCAGCGGGTGCACCTCATCCGGGCTGATGCCCTGCAGCACCACGGAGCGGGGCTTGAAGGGCGTGACCCGGATCGCCACCATGGGCGACTTCCCGGTTGAGACCTCGGTGAAGATGAGGGCACGCTCCGTGCTCCAGCCGTATATGCGGTTGAACTCGCTCGAGGAGAGCTGGAGGATCGCATTGAGGCTGTTGATCACGGTATACCCGTAGACGGTCTGGTCCACCGGACCGCAGAGTGTCGTGGCGTCGATGACCCCGGCAAAGTCGGAGAGAGCCACGGGGGATGCGTACTCGTGGATGTCGTAGATGACGTCTTCGTCGAACTCGCTGTACAGGATTTTTGCAAATTTTTTGATGAACCGGCCGCCGTTATCCTCGTCGATCGAGAGGATCGTGTCGACGATCTTACCGACGATCGCGGTTCCCGGACTCTTTCGTCGTCCGCTTTCGTAGTCGCTGATAACTGAGGGAGAGACCTCCAATCGTTCGGCAAGCACACCCGGTGGGATGTCGAAGCTCTGCCGCCACTTCTTCAAGGCCTGACCCGGTGAGTCCGCGAGTGTGATCTCTCCTGCCATCTTCTCGGCAAGTTGATGCCGCACCCCGGATTTCATGAGATGAATGTCAGCGCCCTGACGTAAATAATTAGCGTATTGTATTTCGACATTTCACGAAGTCGAGGGGAGGGGACCGTTACGCAACCCGTATATAGTATGCATCTCAATTCTGATATGATGGTTGAAGCGGAAGACCTGCAGTCCTTGAAGACGATCGCCCTGTTCGGCGGGTGCCGTGGCCCGATATGGCTCTCATCGCAGTCGCTTGGAAACGCCCTGGAGATCAGCCCCCAGACCGCCTCCCGACGGCTTATCGCGCTTGAACGTCAGCAGTTCGTCATCCGGTCGATGAAGCCTGACGGCCAGTACGTCGCCGTCACCCGTGAGGGTGAACTGGCGCTGAGGCGGGAGTATGCGGATTACGTCCGGATCTTCAACCCGGAGCAGAAGCAGTATACCCTGACCGGGGTGGTGATCAGCGGGCTCGGGGAGGGGCGCTACTACATGAGCATCCCTCATTACAAGGAGCAGTTCGGCAGCTGTCTCGGGTTTGAACCCTTCCCCGGAACCCTGAACATCAGGCTCGATGCGGCAAGCATCCAGGTTCGCAAGCATCTCGATCATGCCGGGTGGACCGAGATACCCGGGTTTACCGCCGATGACCGGACGTTCGGCGGCGCACAGGTCATCCCCTGCCGAATACGGGGCTACCGGTGCGCGATCGTCGAGCCTTCCCGCACCCACTACCCCGAGGACATCATCGAGGTCATCGCCGGATGCGAGCTCCGTAACGTCCTGAACCTGAACGATAACGATACGATTGAGGTGGAGATTACTCATGATTGATGCAGCCATAGATGCCCTTGCACGGGGCGAGTTCGTCCTGCTCTACGACTTTGACAACCGCGAACGCGAGACGGATTTTGCGATCCGCTCGGATGCCGTTACGCCCGCGCATATCCGCCAGATGCGTAAAGACGGCGGCGGCCTGATCTGCACGGCGGTGCACCCTGAGGCGGCAAAGCGGCTCGGCCTCCCGTTCGCACACGAAGTCCTGCAGGCATGCAGCCTCGTCGAGAAGGACGGCGAGGTTCCATACGACCGGAAGAACCACTCGTCCTTCTCCCTCTGGGTCAACCACCGCGAGACCTTTACCGGGATCACGGATCGCGACCGCGCCCTGACGGTCACGGCGATCGCCGAAGAGGTGAAGCGGTCGCTCAACGGCGGCGGTCACGACTTTGCTGCACACTTCCGGACGCCGGGGCATATGGCGCTCCTCCGCGCCGCCGACCGGCTCCTCGATGAGCGGCGGGGGCAGACCGAGCTCTCGATCGCGCTTGCTGCTATGGCCGATATCACCCCGGCGGTCACGATCTGTGAGATGCTGGACGATGAGACGGGGTTTGCTCTCTCAAAGGAGGGTGCGATGGCGTATGCGAAGAAGCACGGGCTCATCTTCGTCGAGGGGCAAGAGGTCCTCGACCGCTGGGAGTCGCGGAGATCCGGTTAACGCCATCTCCATCCGGCAACCCCTCTCCTGAAAATATCCCCCGAAGATCCTTTTTGCATCTCTCTCCAGGCTGGTGGGAGCCTTTGTGGGCCCCTCTCCCCTCTTGAAAACCCCTTCTTCCCGCACATTTCCAAAAATAATATATACAATTGTATGACACCATAAATCGGATGAGAAAAGACGCCGTCGCGTACTTGAATACGAGAAGAAAAGGGGATTTTGCAGCACAGAAGAGTGAGGTTGAGGATTACTGCAAATACCGGTTCCGGGTCACCGAATACTTTCACGACCACCGGGCGAACGCGACGCCCCCTGAGAAGAGAGAGAACTTTCTTGAGATGCTGGACTACTGTGCCGCGAACGACTGCCGCGACATCATCATATACGATCTTGCCGATCTTGCCAGAAGCATGGATACCGGGATTGCGACTCTCAAGGCGTTGAACGATGAGTATACGGTTTACTGCGTGAATAACGACTTTTTTGGGTTCCAGAACGATCCTGAGGGGAGGAAGGAGGCGATCGGTTACTTCATCGAGTACATGGAGCAGTATCGTGAGAGTCTCCGAAAGACCGCCCCGACCGTCTCGAAGAAGACGAAGAAGGATGACGGGCGCCCCATCGGGAGGCCGAGGGCGCTCAGCGACGGGCAGGTCGAGGCCCTCCTCACGGTCCGGCAGGCCGGGACGAGCATCAGCCAGATCTGCCGGATGTTCGACGTCAGCAGGAGCACGGTCAGCAAGATCCTCGCGGACTACCCGGAACTGAAGGGGGAGTGGAAGGGGGAACGGCAGAAGGCGGAGGAGTGATCCGGGTTTCATCCCCGATCTTTTTTTTGTGATTGTGTACCCCGTTAAAACCCCGAGGGAGGGCGTACGGGTCTCTCTCGGCCAGCGCTGGAAGGGGTGGGGACTACAAAGAGAGATCCTTACAGAGGAGATGCTCCCTCCTCCCCGTCACCCCCATCCCTGGTGGCGATACCCACCACGGTCCAGTGCATGCGGAGCGCTCGAAGAAGGATCGTGCACGGCTGCCCATCGGCAACGC
>JAAZGM010000349.1 GCA_012511245.1 Methanomicrobiales archaeon
CGCCTACGCGACCGCGGGCGCGGTCTACTCAAACGTCGCGGCGTTCGAGATCCTGACGCAGGAGACCGCCATCACCCTCGCCCTCGAGGAGGTGAACGGGACGGCCGTCGCCTGCACAGGAGACCTCACGGCGGGCGGCCTCCCGGTCGCGCTCGCCCCCGTCCTCATCCGGATCGACGGCAGCACCCTCGTCACGACAGAGACCGACAGGAACGGGACCTACAAAAAGGAGATCGTCCTCCCCGCCGGGGAGCATACCCTCCGCGCGGAGTTCCACGCCACAGGCTACCCCCTGAACACTTCGGAGAGCGAGACCGCGACCATCCTGATCCGCGGCGAACCCCTCTCCCCCCTCCCGTTCATAGCGGCGCTCGCCGCCGCGGCCGGCACCGGGTGGTACTTCCGGCGCCGCCAAACAGAGGAGACACCCCCGCCGGAAGAGCCTGCAGAGGTGCCGGATGTGGTCAAAATCGCAGCATCGGTGGAGATCGACGCCCTCCCCCCGCGAGAGGCCGCGACCGTCCTCTTCTGCGCCCTCCGCGCCCGGCTCGGACTCTCCGAATCAAAGACCCCGCGGGACTGCGCCCTGCTCGCCCCCGATCACGCCGCGTTCTTCGAGCGCTACGAGCGGATCCGGTACGCAGGAGAGATCCCATCTGAGGAGGAACTCAAGAGTATGGAGAAGATCGCTTCCGGGGGTGACCGGGATGCGGCGTGAGGCCTGGATGGTCATCCTCATCCTCCTCCTCGCCGCCGCCGTAGCGGGCACCCACATAACCACCACCAGCGAGGAGTACAGCCGCCACAACACAGGCTGGAACGGCACATCGGGGTTCGCCGCAGAGGAGGTCCGGGATCTCAAAAACCTCGACCCAAAAAGACCCCTCCTCATCCTCGCGCCCGACAAACCCTTCACGGCCGAAGAGATCGGGTATCTCCGGGTATTCCTCGACTCCGGCGGCCGCCTCATCATAGCCGACGAGGAAGGGAACGCAAACCCTCTTCTCACAGAGCTCGGGAGCGCCATGAGGGTCCTGCCCGGAAACCTTGCAAGCCTTGAGCGCGGCCACACCGACCCCGGGCTCTTCTCCACCCGGGTGGTCGGGAACACAAGCCTCTTTGCCGGGGTTGAGACCGTCCTCGTGAACCGCCCCGCAGCGGTCAGGGGCGGCGAACCCCTCCTTGAGACATCGATCCTCACCTGGGACGACACCGACGGCGACGGCCGGATAAGCGGTTCTGAGTCCTTCGGGGTTGCGGTCATCTGCGCTCAGGAGGGAACCCTCACCGTCCTCGGCGACCCGAGCCTCTTCATCAACGCCATGCTCGCCGAGAACCCGGAGTTCATCGAGAACCTCCAGGCGGTCCAGATCGATGCCGTTCACAGCAGAACCGGCACCGCTAACCCGATCATCAACACCATACTCTGGATACAGGAGACCCCGCTGGCGATAGCGGCCATAGCCGCCGTCGCCATCCTGCCGGTGGCCTGCCGATTCGGGAGGAAGAGAGAATGACTGACGACATTACCACACGTATTGAAGCCATTGCAGACGCCTATGAGGAGATCCGGAAGACCACCCAGCAGGTGATCGTCGGGAACCTCCATCTCATCGATGGGATCTTCATCACCATGATCAGCGGCGGCCACCTCCTCATCGAGGGAGTACCCGGGACGGCAAAGACCACCGCCTGCAAGATCATCGCCAAGCTCATCAACTACGAGTTCAGGAGAGTCCAGGGGGCGGTGGATACGCAGCCGGCCGATATCATCGGCGTCCGGATCTTCGACCGGGACAGTAACGAGTTCGTCCTCCGGGAAGGCCCGATCTTCACGAACTTCCTGATGGTCGACGAGATGAACCGCCTGACACCCAAGACCCAGAGCGCGCTCCTGGAGGCCATGAGCGAACGCCAGGTGACGATCGACGGGGACACCTACCAGCTCCCCAACCCCTACTTCGTCATCGCCACCCAGAACCCTCACGAAGCCGAAGGGACATTCCCCCTCATCGAGGCGCAGTGCGACCGGTTCATGTTCAGCACCACCCTCACCCACCTCGACGCCGAGAACGAGTTTGAGATCCTCCGGCGGGAACGCGCCGGGGAACTGGACTGGGAGCAGTACAACGCCCGGATCACCCCCATCCTCAACCCCGAGAAGGTCGGGGCCATGCGCGCAACCGTCCAGGAGATCATGGTCGACGAGACGGTTCTCACCTACATGCGCGACCTCGTCTTTGCCACACGGAATCACGGCGACATCCGGCTCGGGGCGAGTTCCCGCGCATCGATCGCCCTCTTCAGAGGCGCAAGGGTCCGGGCAGCCCTGAACCGCCGGACCTACGTCATCCCCGATGACGTCAGGGCGCTTGTCCTGCCGGTCCTTCGCCACCGCATCCTCCTCACCCGGGAGGCGATAATCACCGGGATCAAGCCCGAGACAGTCATCGCCGGGATCATCGAGAGCGTCGGGGTGTCATAGGGATGATCCGGCCGACCCGGACAGGCAGCGGCATAGCCGCTCTCGCCCTTGCCTTCGCCGTCACGGCGATCCCGCTCAAGAGCCCGGCCGCCGCCCTTGCCGCCGGCTCCCTCGCCATCTTCCTCCTCTGGCGGGGCTGGCGGTTCGGACACGGCCTCGCCGCCGCTGCGGCATCGCTTGA
>JAAZGM010000350.1 GCA_012511245.1 Methanomicrobiales archaeon
CGACATGAAGAGCGCCTGGCGGATGGCCGTCAGGAGATCGGTTCCGGTGAGCGTGATGAGATCCCAGGTTATCACGATGATTCCGAGCGCAACCAGCATGAAGAGAAGGCGTATCTGCTGGTCGCCAAAGAACCGTATGCTCTTCTGGCGGTAGGCGAGATAGTAGAGCTTGAACGGCAGGGCACCGGCGATCATGACCGGGACGATCAGGACCTCAAGGAGCGGGTTGTTGTAGTAGGGGATCCCTCCTGAATGGACAGAAAACCCGCCGGTCGCAATCGCGACGAGGGCGATATTCACCGCATCCCAGAGCGATACCCCCGAGAGGAGGATGAGGCCGATGGAGACAGCGGTCAGCACCAGGTAGATCTTCCACATCTCCATGCCGGTCGCCACAACGCTCGGCATCAGCGCTTCCGATCGGCCCTCCGACCGGTAGAGGCGGAACTGGGTCAATCCGGTCTTTGAGGCCATTGCAACGGTGAAAGCGACGATCCCGAGACCACCGAGCCACTGCATCAGCGACCGCCAGAAAAGAAGCGTCCGCGGCAGATCATCAACCGACCGCATCATCGTCAGGCCGGTATCCGTCCACCCCGACATCGCCTCAAAGACAGCATCGAGGTAGGAGACACCGAGTCCGAGACAGAATGGGAGAGCGCTCACGAGCGCCATGACAAGCCAGGTCAGGGCGACCGCCATGAGGGCGGTTGAGAGCGGCGCCTCACGCTTCCCGCGGGGGGTCCGGGCAAGAAACGTCCCGAGGAGAAGGAGGGTGACGGGAACGGAGAGCATGGGCAGGATCATGTCCCATTCCCGGTAGGCTACCGCAACGACGAGCGGTAACGCCGTGCCGACGCTGATATACCGGAAGATATCGCCGATATCGGGTGCGATGGTCGAGAACCGCTCGATCCTATCCATCGGTACACGTTCTCCGGGCGCTCTTATCTACCTTCTCTCTCATAGCGGTTTTATTGCAGAACGCCGGAGAACGCCACCTGGTTATGTGCGACCACACCCGCACCCGCCGTAACCGGCCGGTTCCCGCATCCCTGTGCCCGGAGCCGTCTCGATCGCGATCCGCCGGTTGATGATCCGCCAGGCGAGGATGAGCTGGGCCATACCGCCGGCCGTCAGATATGCACCGTTCTTGACGAGATCGATGGGCTGCACCTGCGTCTGGATCTCGATGTTCTGCTCAAGTTTTCTCGCAACGGCGTAATTCAACTCTCCATCGAACGTAAGGGCTCCCATCGGCCGCCCCTCGACATCCTCGTTGGTGAACTCGACCATGAAGTTCCGCTCCGAGAGGGAGAGGATCGGGTAGAGGTCGATCGAGAGGTCGACGTTCTGGATGCTCCGGTCGATATCGTTCTGGCAGAGGGTGACGTGGTAGACGTTGCGCTCCTCGCTCACCTTCCTGCCGTACTTCGAGAAGGCAATCCGGATGACCGCATCCGCAAACCGACATTGCGGTGCGACGTACCGCTCATAATCGGGTTTACGTTCCTCCATCTCTCGTATGACATCCTCAGGCGCATAGCCGCGCTGCTCCACGTCGCGCTTGATCTTCCAGGCGCGCTTGACGTCGGGATCAGGGTCGACGTAGAGCTTGAAGTCGATCAGGTCACGGAGGGGCTTCGTGACGAACGGATGCAGCCCTTCGACGATCAGGATCTTTGTGGGGCTGAACGGTACCGGAGGATCGAACTTCCCGTTGTCATGGTTGTAGACGGGTTTCTCGATCGTCTTTCCGGCCTTGAGATCTCGAAGGTGCTCCTCAAGCAGGTCGAACCGGTTCGCCTCAGGAACAAGCGGTGTGATCCCGAGGGCCTTGCGCTCCACGCGGTCGTAACGGTGGTAGTCGTCAATGGTGATCATCGAGACGAGATCCCGGCCGAAGATCGTCCGTATAGCACGGGTGAACGTTGTCTTCCCGCTTCCACTATCCCCCGCCACACCGATGACGAAGACGTAGGGCGACTCCGCAATGACTCGTTTGAAATCTGATGAGAACATAGGTCAACTTATAGGTTGTCTGGTATCAGTTAAGGTTCCAGTACTACGCAGAACGGGAGAAGCCCGGGATCGGCGGGGGGGTGGAGTGCCGGGGTTCCCGGGCTCTCCCCCCCTCATCGCCAGAACAACAGCCCACACGATGCAGGGGTGCCTCTCCAGATACGCGTTCAGGAAGTGATGATACCTGCCTCTTCGTGTTTCTTCTTGATCTCATCGGCAAGCCGGTCGAGCGCTGCGAAATCCGCCTCTTTCGGGTAGCCCCTGATGTAGACGGGCTCCAGGAGCTCAACCTTGAGCCGGTCGAGCATCCCCGCCACGGTATCGACCGCCTTCCCGCCCCAACCGTATGACCCGATCACCGTTGCGTACCGGGTCTTCGGCCGGAGGA
>JAAZGM010000351.1 GCA_012511245.1 Methanomicrobiales archaeon
CACTCATGCCACCCGTAACCGACGGCGACACCCTCCTCCTGCACTTCACCAGCACCCGCCCCGACGGCGAGGTCTTCGAGGACACCCGCTCGGGCGAGCCTGTCCGGATCACCCTCGGGGCGAAACAGATCAATCCCCTCTTCGAGGAGGCGTTGATGGGAAGAGAGCCAGGCGAGACGGTGACCGTGGTTCTGCCCCCGGAGAAGGCTTACGGGAAGTTTCGGAGAAAACTCGTGGTCACGGTAAAACGCACAAAACTGACCCTCGACCACGAGCCGGTTCCCGGAGAGTTCCTCAAACTCGAAGTCATGGGCAAACCCTGCCAGGTGACCGTCCTCGACGTTGACGAGAAGACCGTGACGGTCGATGCCAACCACCCCCTTGCCGGAGAGACGATCACTTATACGATCACCATCGAGGCGATCCTCCCCGGGGACGGCTGATCCGCGCTTTCGCCCGCACTTCCATCACCCGACGGGATGATAGCCCCCTTGCTGCCCTCCCACCCGGAGACGTTTCCACCCGGTATTTATTCTGTCCGCCACGACCTCTCTTCATGACAGCCCGTTCATCCCCGAACAGCGGATCACCGTGGCGGCAGGTGGCCGCAGGTTTCCTGGTTCTCCTGATCATCGTGTTCACCCCCATCGCACTTTCAGGCTGCCCCGCCCCGGCTGCAGAGCCGGTGCACGTCAAGATCCTCGCGGTCAACGACTTTCACGGACAGATCCCCGGCGGGCAGAACCTCCACGGCGAGCCGGCCGGGAGCGCGCCGGTGCTTGCGTCGTACCTCAAATACGCAATGGCCGACAGCGGCGGAACGACCACGTTCATCGCGCTCCCGGGGGATATCGTCGGGGCGTCGCCACCGGTATCCGGGCTGCTGCTGGATGAACCCAGCCTGCTCTTCTTCAACGATCTTGCGGGCGACTCCCCGGATATGATGGTCGCGACCTTCGGCAACCACGAGTTCGACCGGGGCACGGATGAACTGCTGCGGATGATCCACGGCGGGAACGGCACGACGAACACCACCCACCCGGTGGACCCCTACCCCGGCGCGGCGATGGAATACGTCTCCGCAAACGTGGTCTGGAAGGTGAATGGCACCCCTATCGCTGCCCCCTACACCATCCTTGATGCCGGCAGCGCACGGATCGCGTTCATCGGCGCCACGACCATCGAGACCCCCTCGATCCAGAGGGCGGCGAATATCGAGGAGATCGTCTTCCTGGACGAGATCGGGTCGATCAACCATTACGTCCCCGAGATCCAGCAGCAGGGTGTGCACGCGATCGTCATCCTCCTCCACGAGGGCGGGGAACAGGAACCCTACGACGGCCTGACCCGGGAGGGGGAGAACGTCACCGGCCGGGTTGCCGGGATCGTCGCCGGCCTTGATCCGGACGTGGATGTCGTCCTTTCGGCCCACACCCATGCGTTCACCAACGCCTACCTGGAGAACGCCGGCAGCAGGCCGGTTCTGGTGACACAAGCATATAGTTACAGCAAAGCGTTTGCCGACGTCGATATCATCATCGATCCCCTCACCGGCGATGTCACCCATGCATCGGCACAGATCGTCCCGGCGTATAAAAACGGCACCACCCCCGATACGGATGCTCTGGCCCTCCTAGAGGCCTGTGAAGAGATGGTCGAGCCGCTTGCGGGCCGGATCATAACGGCCACATCTGCAGGGATCACGCGGCTGCAGACCGATGCCGGCGAGTCCGCGCTCGGCAACCTCGTCGCCGACGGCCAGCGGGCGGCGATGGACGCCGATATCGCGTTTGCCACCACCGGCTCACTCCGGGCTGATATAGCGAAGGGAGACGTCACATGGGGCGATCTCTACGCAGTGCAGCCGTTCTCCTCGACCGTCCTCTCGATGACGCTCTCGGGCGAACAGGTCCGGAGTGCGCTGGAACGGCAGTGGGAGGCCCCGATGCCGCCCCACAACCTCGCCGTGTCGGGGTTGACGTACACCTTCGATGCGAGAAAGCCCGCCGGTGAGAGGATCGTCGAGATCCGGGTGAACGGCACCCCGCTCGACCTGGACGGTGAGTACACGGCGGCGATGGTCGACTTCCTCGCGGGCGGCGGCGATAAGTATACCACCTTTCTGGACGGCAGGGATATCGCCTACGGTCCGTCCGATGTCGAAGCACTGGTCGCGTATATGGGGTCTCTTCCGGTGCCGGTGGACGTAGGGCTGGAGGGACGGATCGCGATGGTGGCGTGAGGGGCCTCCCTCCACCGCAAGCACCCAGCCCAATCTATAAATAACACCCCTCCCCATGACCCCCCGGAGGTCATCTGGGATGCCCGAATTTGCACAACCGTTCTCCGGGAACCGCATGGAACGCAGGCTGGACCGGGGAGAACTCATCCGGACGATCCGGTTCTCGATCGCCGCCGAGTACGAGGCGATCCAGTTCTACGAGCAGATCGCCGAGTCGACCGACGACCCGCTGGTTCAGAAGGTGATGCGCGATGTCGCAGACGAGGAGAGGGAACATGCAGGAGAGTTTCTGCGGCTTCTCCGGGAGATCGAACCCGCCGAGGAGGGGTTCTACCGGCACGGCTACGGAGAGGTCGAAGAGATGATCGAGGAGCTCAAGAAAAGCGGGAAGTGAGTGTCCCCGACGGGAATTTGTGGGGGTATCACAGCGCTGCTCTAAGAGGGAGACACCCGAATACGACTTCGGGTGAACCATCGAACGATGGACACTCGCGCCCGCACGAGGATACCCGGGAAGGTCATGTATACGGGCTTCAATCACGCGGCTTGCTGGAGCCCTGCGTGATTTTTCCGGGGTGATACTCACACGTCTGCACCGCTAGCCGGGGCCCTTAAGCGCTCCCATGACGTGCTGCCGCCTCTATGGATCACACGTCAAAGGCTATGCAGATGAAGGCTCAGACGTCGATGTCTGTCTTATCCTGCACGAAGGCGCCGAGCGCGCCCCGATCTACCGGCGTGTACTCACGGTGGGGGAGCGGCTTGCCGATCTCGTCATCTTCGGCGAAACCCCCCGGTATCTCAGGGGCACGATTCTTGAGGCGCATACGGTGCTCTATGCCGACGATCTGGATTACCGGCTGTAGCGGCAACTCTCCATCTGGCGTGGCATGAGGCACCGGCAGATGCCGGCCTCATCCGGAGGCCTGCTCTGCTGCGTTTCGGTTGTGAGATCTCTCTCGTCGTACCGCTCCGGATCCCAAAAACCGTATCGCAGGGCGGCCTGGCACGACTATGAGGACATCCGATCCTCCCGCCCGTCACCCTATCCGGCAGGACTCATCGTAGGACTTCTTGCAGTCCGGACAGAGCGTCCTTGCCTTCTCGAGGTCGGGGTAGTTCTCCTCGGTGATCTCATCGCAGGCCGCCCCGCAGATCTCGCACCAGTATTCCTTCGTCTCCGCTTTCTCTTCACCTTTCAACTTGCGTTTCATGTGTTTGCCCTCCCGGCGGGCAACTGCTCCTCTTCATCCGTCATCATACTTTCGCTTCAGCACCGCCCAATCCCCATGAACCCGAGTCCCGTCTCCCAGAACCATTCCCGCACCCCGGTATCGAGGGCGAGAGGCGCCTCCACCGGTTCTCCTCGAAGTAACCTCCGCTCGTCTCTCTCACATCCAGTGAGAGGGCGAGGTGCACCACTACCTCCACTCCCTTCTCCGGTGGTGCACCACCGTTCCTCCCATGGGTGAAGGCGCGGAGAAGTTTCGTGTCGATCACCCCGGGGTGGAGGGGGTTCGCCGTTACTCCCGTCCCCTCAAGCGTCCGAGCGAGCCGGGCGGTGAAGGAGACGACCCCGGATATGGATGTCGCATATGCATCGTCGTCCGGGAATCCTGATCGATCGACCGCACGCTCCGGTGGGATATCATCTCAACCCCACAACCTCCCGCTCCGTCATGAAGACTCCGGCGTTGTTGACGAAGACGTCGAGACGGTCGTACGCACCGGCGTTCTCCGCCGCGAGATCCCTGATCTGCTCCTGCACCAAGAGGTCAGCGATGACGGGATCGAGCCGACCGGAGCCGGCGGTTGCCTCCAGCTCCGCGATGACTCTCTCGCCTTCTTCACGGTTTTTGCCGTGGAAGAGCACGGTGGCCCTGCCGGGAGAGCGCGCGTGCGGTCGCTTCCCCGATACCGTCCGTCGAGCCCGTGACGAGGATGGTCTGCACCGCCACATGCGGCCAGGATGGGTATCTTCCATATTTGAACGTGGCGGCGCGCATGATCGGTGCGCCCCACAGTGCATGTTGTAGGTAAATGCACCATTGAGAGGCTTATATTCTGTGCAGCGGTGTGTGAAGTACCGAAACAGTGATATAGTGCACCACAAATCTGTACTGTATGGTGCGATACTCGATCACGATGGACGATGACCTTGTGAAAGCGATCGACAGGATGCGCGAATATCGGGGGATATCCCGATCTGAATGGCTCAACGACCTCTGCACGAAGTACCTCGACGGTGCGTCCGCAAAAGGCGTGCAGCCCGTGGTTCCCGAAGGGGTGCAGTCGGTAAGCGCACGGGAGCCGAACATGACCGATTACGACGCCGCCTGCGCCAACTTCCGGATCGATGTCCCTGAGTTCTTCAACTTCGGCTACGATGTGATCGATCGGTGGGCCGAGACCGAGCGGAACAAACTCGCCATGATCTGGGTCGACCAGGAGGGAAACGAGAAGAAGTACACCTTCCGCGATCTGCGGTATCTCTCCAACGGTGCTGCGAACATCCTCCTCAAATACGGCATCAAGAGAGGCGACCGGGTCATGCTGATGCTTCCGCGGATCCCGGAATGGTGGATCTTCGTCATCGCTCTCATCAAACTCGGCGCGGTCTTCTGCCCCTGCCCAACGATGCTTACGTCAAAAGACATCAAATACCGCGTGCAGGCCGGGAAGTTCCGGATGATCATCACCGACTGCGAGAACGCTGCAAAAATCGATGAGGTCGCCGATGCCTGCCCACTGCTCGACACTCTCTTCCTCGCGGATGGGGAGCGGGATGGTTGGGCGAGTTTCATCCACGAACTCGAGTACCCCGCCCCGGTGTCGCGCCACACGGTCAGCATGCCGGTCGCGAAGAAGACGAGAGCGACCGACCCGATGATGATCTACTTCACCTCAGGCACCACCGGCGAGGCCAAGATGGTGCTGCACAACCACTCCTATCCGCTCGGGCATATCATCACCGCCTCGCTCTGGCAGGACGTCACGGAGAACGACCTGCACCTGACGTTCTCCGATACCGGGTGGGCGAAATGCGCCTGGGGCAAGATATTCGGCCAGTGGATAGCCGGCGCCTGTATCTTCGTCTACGACATCCGGGGAAAGTTTGGTGCAACCGAACTCCTTCCGCTGATCGAGGAGTACGGGGTGACCACGTTCTGTGCACCACCGACAGTCTACCGGATGCTGATCCTCGCCGATCTCGAGAAGTTCGATTTCCGGGACCTGCGGCACTGCTGCAGCGCCGGGGAACCACTCAACCCCGAGGTGATCCGTGTCTGGGAAGACGGCACCGGACAGATCATCTACGAGGGATACGGCCAGACGGAGACCGTCTGCTGCATCGCGACGTTCCCCTGCATGAAGCATAAGCCCGGTTCCATGGGAAAACCCGTCCCGGGATGGCATATCGAGCTCCACGATGACGACGGCAATCCAGTAGATCCCGGTGAGGAAGGGCGGATCGCGGTCAAACTCGACCCCCGGCCGGTCGGGCTCTTCGTGGAGTACCTGGACAACCCCGATGCAAACCGGGAATCGTTTCAGAACGGATACTACTACACCGGCGACAAGGCACGTATGGACGAGGATGGCTACTTCTGGTTCATCGGCCGATCCGACGATGTCATCAAGTCGTCCGGCTACCGGATCGGGCCGTTCGAGGTCGAGAGTGCCCTCATGGAGCATCCGGCCGTTCAGGAGGCGGCGGTTGTCGGATCGCCCGACCTCATCCGCGGGATGGTCGTCAAGGCCTTCATCGTCTTAAAATCCGGCTACCAGCCGTCAGAATCACTGGTCAAGGAACTCCAGGCCTACGTCAGGAACACCACCGCCCCGTACAAATACCCGCGCCTGATCGAGTTCGTCTCCGAGCTCCCAAAGACGATATCAGGAAAGATCCAGCGAAATATCCTGCGTGATCAGGAACTGCAGAGGAGTGGAAACGGTATCTGAACAGCTCTCTTCTCTTTTTTCGCAGACGATTCCCCGGAAGAGTGAACCGTGAGTTCTTCTATCCGGCTACCCCGTGCGACAGCCTCATCACCGCACATTGCAGTTCGTGCAAAGAAAAGTTGATGATTTGGTCATCAACCATCTCACCGTCACATCCATACTCCTGGTGCCTGAGGTTCATCCCCGGGTGGGGCGCCGTCCCCGAACGAGGGACTTCCAGGGGTAGGGGACGAGGAGGAAGAGCGGCACGGCGAGGATGATCGCGAGCGGGATCGTCGTGAGGCCGAGCGTGAGCGTCGTCATATCGGCGATCCACCCGGTGATCGAGACACCGAGTCCGCCCACGCCGACCGCGAGGCCGAGCATCAGGCCAGAGACCACCCCGACGTTCCCCGGCGCGATCTCGTGCGCCATCGCGACGGTGACGGCGAAGGTCGACCAGAGGATGAACCCGAAGATCATCAGCGCAACGAGTGAGAGGATGCCGCTGGTGGAAAGGAAGACGACGAACGGCGGGATGGCGGTGACGAGCCCCAGGAGGGTGTACTCCTTGCGGCCGTAGCGGTCGGAGAGAGCGCCGCCGACGAGTTGTCCCACGACCCCGGCGATGAGCATCCCCGAGACCAGGATGTTCGCGGTCACGAGGTCGAACCCCCGCATCGTGAGGATGGTGGGGAGGAAGGCGACCGAGCCGAAGATCGCCCATGCCCGGAGGCCTGATGCAGCGACCAGGAGGCCGATCGCCCGGTGCGATGGTTTCG
>JAAZGM010000058.1 GCA_012511245.1 Methanomicrobiales archaeon
CAAAAAGCCGCTCCATCTCCGAGAGAGACGTCGAACCGTCGGCATCCATGTAGCCCGCGTATGCAGTCGACGCCTCCCGGAACCCGGCGACGATCCCGCCCCCTTTCCCGAGCCGGTCAGGAAACGTCAGGCACCGGATGGCGAGCGATGGGTGATCGGCCGCGAACGCACCTATGACCACGGGGGTCTCATCGGTCCCATCACAGACAAAGATGAGATCACCTCCAAATCCCGATACGTCCTCAAGGAGCGACCGGATCCGATTCTCCTCGTTGTATGCAGGGATCACCAGGGTGCAGTCCGCCCGGTTCACGCCGCCGGTGCCGGTATCGTCTAACATTCCAGTTTCGTTATGATGGTGTCGGCAAACGCGGCCGCAGCCGTGGGCCCGTTTGCGGTCACGACCTGCATATCCGCGACGACCGGGATATCGAGGAGGTTCGCTCCCGCCTTCTTCATCTCCGCGACGGCCTCCGCACTCCGGTAGACCGTCGCCTGCCGCCCGACGAGGATGCCCGCCCGCGCAAGGACAACCGGCGCAAGGCATATGGCAGCGACGACCTTCCCCTCCTCAAAGAATGATCGGACGAGATTTTGGAGCCTCTCGCTATCCCAGAGATGATCCTGTGAACCGCTGCCGCCCACCACCACGATCCCATCGTAGTCGCTGGAATCTGCCTCATCAAGCGTCATCGACGCTTCTGCAGTTCCTCCAAGCATCCCCGTGCACGTACCGGTGATGGTCGAGGCAATATCGACGCCGATCCCGACCTCCTCAAAGGTACGCATCGGGACATCCAGTTCCTCGTCCCTGAACTGTTCAGGTGCAATAACAAACAAGAGTTTCATGCCGGTCTTCTATCAAGGGTTTGCTCATAAGCGTATTGATGGTTGTGGAACGGAGGTCTTGCTTCCAGGCGGAACGTCCGGGAATACCCGGGAAGGTATTTTGAAATAAGATTATTATAATAATTGCGCCATTAAAGTGCTGCCCCGCGCCTGCACGAGATCGAGTCACCCTGCCGGATACCGGTCTCCGGCACGGAGTCGTAGCCGGTGTTTCCGGGGTGGAGATGAGGAGAGGTATGATACAACGGAGCACCTGTTTCTGGATCGCCTTCCTCCTGGCGTTCGCGCTTGTCGCGGGCGCAGGGGCAGAGGCCGGAGATCCCGTAGTCATCTGGAACCAGACGTATGGAGAGCCCGATGCGTATGAGGCGGCATACGCGGTCATCCCCGGCGAGACCGGGTTCTTCCTTGCCGGAGAAGCAGCGCGGGACGCCTGGATAATCCGGATCGCGCCGGACGGGAGCGAAGAGTGGAACAGAACGTATGGCGGGACAGAAGCCGACGCCGCACACGCCATCATCCGGACGAGCAGCGGTAACCACCTCTTCGCCGGGAACCTCACATACGTCACGGATGAGGCGCAGGCGGACACCGATGCCTGGCTCATGGAGATCGATCCTTCCGGCAGGGAGATCTGGAACCGGACCTACGGCGGGGCGGACGTCAACGCCTCGGCCGCCGCGGTCATCGAGGCGGAAAGCGGGGGCTACGTCTTCGCCGGCTCCATCGCCCCCCTGGAAGGGAGCGGGTCGGCGGCATGGGTGGTCAGGGTGAACGAGACGGGCGGTGAGGTCTGGAACCGGACGTTCGGGGGGGTGGGGAACAACACCGCAAACGCCCTCACGGGACTCCCCGGCGGCGATATCGTCGTCGTCGGCAGCACCGAGTCCTCCGGAGCAGGGATGGCCGACGTATGGGTGATCCGGCTGGATGAATCTGGCAGCGAGATCTGGAACCGGACGTTCGGGAGCCCCGACGCCGACTTCGGCCGGGCGGTGATCAACACATCCGACGGAAATCTCCTCATCGCCGGCACGTTCACGGAGCGGCCTGATAACAGTACGGCCGATACCGACGCCCTTCTCATCAAACTCACGCCTGAAGGGGATATCATCTGGAACTGGATCTACGGCGACTTCGGCGTGAACGAGACGGCGACAGCCGTCATCGAGACCACTGACGGCGGCTACGCCTTTGCCGGGGAGACGGCGTATCCCGGGGTGGACGACACAGACGCATGGCTGGTCAAGACTG
>JAAZGM010000352.1 GCA_012511245.1 Methanomicrobiales archaeon
CTGACCACGGCCATTGCGGGATCGTCGGCGAGACCGCCGACGGCCCTGACCTCTTGAACGACCCCTCCCTCGAACTGATGGCCCAAATAGCCGTCTCCCACGCAGAGAGCGGCGCCGATATCGTCGCACCGTCGTGCATGCTCGATGGTATGGTGCGGGCGATCCGGGAGGCGCTCGATTCTGCCGGACACCAGGACGTTCTGATCATGTCGTACTCCTCGAAGTTCGCAAGCGCCCTTTATGGGCCGTTTCGCGACGCAGCGGACTCGGGGTTTGCGTTCGGCGACCGGACGACATACCAGGTCAGCCCGGGGAACGCCCGGGAAGCGGTGATGGAGTCGGAGCTCGATGTGGCCGAGGGGGCAGATATTCTGATGGTCAAGCCGGCCACCCTCTATCTCGATGTCCTCGCGGCTGTTACGGAGTTCGGGTTGCCGGTCGCGGCCTACCAGGTCAGCGGGGAGTACGCGATGATCAAGGCCGCTGCAGAGCGCGGATGGCTGGATGAGCGGGCGGTTGCCCTCGAGAGCCTCATCGCCATCAGGCGCGCCGGGGCCGACCTGATCATAACCTACTTTGCAGAGGATGCAGCGAGGTGGCTCGATGAAGAGCAGTGACCTCTTTAGCCGTGCAAAGACCCTGATCCCGGGCGGGGTCAGCAGCCCTGTGCGGGCGATCAAGCCCTACCCGTTCTACGTGGAGCGGGCGGCAGGAGCGCACCTCTCGACCGTCGATGGGGCGGACCTCATCGACTGCTGCCTCGGTTACGGCCCCCTCATCCTCGGCCATGCACATCCGGAGATCCGGGGGGCGATCGAGCGTCAGCTCGAGAAGGGCTGGCTCTACGGGACGCCGACGCCGCTCGAGCTCGACCTTGCGGAGATCATCACCGGCGACCACCCCGCGATCGATATGGTGCGGTTCGTCTCGTCGGGGTCCGAGGCGACGATGGCCGCGATCCGGCTTGCACGCGGCTACACGGGTAAGCAGGACATCGTCAAAGTCGAGGGCGGGTTCCACGGCGCCCATGACGCGGTGCTGGTGAAGGCCGGGTCGGGGGCGACCACCCTCGGCGTGCCCGACTCCGCGGGCGTCGTCGCGGATCTCGTGGCGCACACCCGGCAGGTCCCCTACAATAACCCGGAGGCGCTGGAGGCTCTCCTCGCCGGGAACGATGACGTCGCTGCGTTCATCCTTGAGCCGGTCATGGGCAACATCGGCCCGATACTCCCCGACGACGGCTACCTCGCCGCTGTCCGGGAGATAACCGCCGCCCACGACGTCCTCCTCATCCTCGACGAGGTGATCACCGGCTACCGGGTCGGTATCGGCGGCGCGGAGGTGTTCTACGGGATAAAGCCCGATATCGCTACGTTCGGCAAGATCATCGGCGGCGGCCTCCCCATCGGTGCGTTCGGGGGGCGGCGCGAGATCATGGAACTCGTCGCTCCTGCAGGGCCGGTTTACCAGGCCGGGACCTTCAGCGGCAACCCGGCAAGCCTTGCGGCGGGGCATGCGACGCTCCGCTACCTCCACGAGCACCCGGAGATCTACCGGCGGCTCGACGAGGCCACACGGGCGATCGGGGAGGTTGCAACGGATGCGGGCAGGGGAACATTCGTCAGGATGGGGTCGCTCTTCAAGCATTTCTTCCGGGCTAAAGCGCCGCGGGACTACCGCGAGGTCAAGGAGTGCAACACCGAGGCCTTCGGGAAGTTCTGGAAGCTGATGCTTGAGGCCGGAGTCTTCCTCCCGCCGTCGCAGTTCGAGACGAACTTCCTCTCTGCGGCACACACGAAACACGATATCGATCGGATAACGGAAGCATACGGATCATGTCTCTTCGGATAGGTACACGGGGGAGCGCCCTTGCGCTTGCACAGACGAACAGGGTGGCCGGCAACCTTGCCGACCGGGGGATCGATGTGGAGATCGTCACGATCGCGACCGAGGGCGACATCGCAACCGCTGTCCCGCTCCACGCCATCGGCGGACAAGGCGTCTTCGTCCGGGCGCTCGATGACGCCATCCTCCGCGGCGAGATCGATGCCGCGGTGCACAGCATGAAGGATATCCCGGCAGCCCGCCCGGCGGGGCTCATCTGCTCTGCGGTGCTCGAACGGGACTCGCCGGCGGACTTTCTGGTGCATGAGTGCCCTCTCGACGCGGTCTCTGTCGTCGGATCGTCGAGCACCCGGCGCCGCGCCCAGCTCCTCCGCGACGCACCGGCGCTGTCGGTGAAACCGCTTCGCGGGAACGTCGACACCCGGATACGGAAACTCCGCGAGGGGCAGTACGACGCCATCGTCCTTGCAGAGGCGGGCCTCCAGAGGCTCGGCCTCACGCTCCCGGGAGAACCCCTCCCCACCGACCGGTTCGTCCCGTCCCCGAACCAGGGGACCATAGCGGTCGTCTGCCGGGACGACCCCGACGTCACCGGTGCCTTTGCGCCTCTTGACCACGCACCGACGCGCCTTGATGTCGAGATCGAGCGTGCCGTCATGGAGGAGGTCGGCGGCGGGTGCTTCACACCGCAGGGGATCTACTGCCGGGACGGCGACCTGATCGCCGAGGTGCTCGCGCTCGACGGTTCCCGGTGGGAGCGGATCGAGCGGCGTGTCGCGACGATCGACGAAGCCCGGGAGTGGGGACGGACACTCGCCCGGCAGGCGGCCGGGCTGATCCGGGAGGCGTATGTGGCGCTGGGGATGAAACCATGACTGGAAAAGCGTATCTCGTGGGGTCCGGCCCCGGCGGGCTCGGTCTCCTGACGATGAGGGCACGCGAGGTGATCGACGGTGCGGACGTGGTCCTCTACGATCAGCTCCCCGGTGAGGAGATCCTTGCAACCCTCCCGGCGAACGCCGAGTTGATCGACTGCGGGAAGTACGGCGGGAGCCACACCATGGAGCAGGACGCGATCGAGGCGCTGATGGTCGAGCGTGTCAGGGCGGGAAAAACCGTCGTGCGCCTGAAAGGCGGCGACCCCTTCCTCTTCGGCCGCGGCGGGGAGGAGGTCGAGACGCTGCGCTCGCACGGCATCAGGGTCGAGGTGGTGCCGGGGGTGACGAGCGCCATCGCCGTCCCCGAGATGGTCGGCATCCCGGTCACCCACAGGCGGTATGCGTCGCAGGCGACGTTCATCACCGGTCACGAAGACCCGACGAAGCCCGAGTCCGCCCTCGACTGGGAGGTTCTCGCACGGCTGAAGGGGACGCTTGTGATCTTGATGGGGGTGAAAAACCTCCCCGCGATCTCAGCAGCCCTCACGGCAAACGGCAAAGACCCTGCAACCCCTGTTGCGATCATCGAGAGGGGGCTCCGGCCTGACCAGCGGGTGACGATCGGGACGCTCGCCGATATCGCAGAAAAAGCCCACACCGCAGGTGTCCGGCCCCCGGCGGTGATCGTCATCGGCGGGGTGGTGGAGCTGTACGATGGAGGCGAGGAGTGACTATGGGAGATATCCTCCCGGGTCTCTCTTGCAGAATGATCTCTCTGTAACCCCCACCCCGCCCGCGCCTCCGGCGCTCCTCCCCCGCCCCACCGGGACGGGGCAGTGCGTGGCGATACCCGGGGAAAGCCGTGCACGGTTCTCCCCCCCTGTCTCCCCATGCAGTGGATCGTGGGATTATCGCGCCCGGGGAGGGGCTGACGGGGAGGGGGCATGCGCCCCCTTCCCCTGTCTCTACCATGTAAGCCTCTTACTGTAACCCCCACCCCGCCCGCGCCTCCGGCGCTCCTCCCCCGCCCCACCGGGACGGGGCAGTCATGGCGATACCCGGGGAAAGCCGTGTTTGGGAACCCGCTGATAACAGATCGTGGCGATACCCGAGGAAAGCCATGTTCCGAGGCTCGGCTGAGAACGGATCGTGACGATACCCGGGAAAAGTCATGTTAAGGAACCCGCAGATAACGGATCGTGGCGATACTTGGTGAAAGCCGTACTTCGGGGATCCCCCGGAACCATGACTCCCCGATGAGGCGAAATCCTACCAGTGCCCTTTCTTCTCCTGTTGATTGAATATCGGTGTACTGGAGAGCCATTTCTGAATCCGTTCACCTGATTGGATATCAGCACTCGAAGGGCAGACCAATATGCAAACTTCAAACGCAACAGACTCCTTTCCACCGTACAGGGGTTCCTCCGGCCCGCCCTGCACCA
>JAAZGM010000353.1 GCA_012511245.1 Methanomicrobiales archaeon
AGTCACGCGACGTCGAGGAGATGTACATCAACATCGACCCCATCCAGGCAGGCGGACGGCTCACCGCCGAGGCTCTGAGGGCGGCAATATCGTACGGGGACGGCTACTCGGTCTGCGACAACTGCCGGAGCCCCTTCAGGCTCGACTACATCAAGAATCCTCCCATCGCACAGTTCCACGCGGATCTCGCCGCGTGGCTGAATATGGACACTGTGCGGGTGGTCCCCGGTGCCCGCCGGGGGTTCCAGGCGGTCGCGAGCACATACGTCGAGAAAGGCGATCCGGTCATCGTGACAGCGCTCTCCCACTACACCGAGTTCATGGCGGTCGAGGCGGCAGGCGGGATCCCGCTCGAGATCCCGAAGGACAAAATGAACCATATCACCCCCGATGCCGCGGCGGAGAAGATTGAGTCGGTGATCCGGGAGTACTCGCGAACGCCGCCTCTGCTCTTCGTCGACCACGTCGACTACCAGTTCGGGAACGTCCACGACGTCGCGGGCATCGCGAAGGTCGCCCACCAGTATGACATCCCCGTCCTCGTCAACGGAGCCTACACCGTCGGGATCATGCCCGTCGACGGAAAAGCGCTCGGCGCCGACTTCGTCGTTGGATCGGGTCACAAGAGCATGGCAGCCCCGGCCCCCTCCGGCGTCCTTGCGACGACGAACGAGCACGCAGAACGGGTGTTCCGAACGACACGGGCGAAGGGAGACGTGACCGGCCGGACGTTCGGGATAAAAGAGGTCGAGATGATGGGTTGCACCTTGATGGGGGTCACCGTCGTCGGGATGATGGCCTCGTTCCCCCGCGTCAGAGAACGGGTTCAGCACTGGGATACCGAGGTGGCGCATTCGCAGGCGGTCACAGACGCCCTCCTCTCCATCGAGGGAACGAAGGTCCTCTCCGACTACCCGCGGCAGCACACCCTGACCCGGGTCGATACCCGCGAATCGTTCGATAAAGTTGCGGAACAGCACAAGAAGCGTGGTTTCTTCCTCTCAAGCGACCTGAAGAAACGGGGGATCATCGGCATCATCCCCGGCTCCACCCGGGTCTGGAAGTTCAACACCTTCGGGCTGACCGAGAAACAGATCCGGCTTGTGGGAGAGGTTTTTGTCGAGGTTGCGCAAGAGAACGGGTTGAATATTCTTTGAGAAGACCCCTCACCGGATCTCCTCAACCACCCCATTTCTCGCGCGATACACCCGCACCATCCCTGCCGCCCGCTCCGCGTGTCCTTCAGCATCGATCTCCCTCTCGATCTTCTCGATCGTCTCCGCGGGTGCCGCCGTCGAGGGGTAGCGGGGAGCGACCGTACACCCGATATCCCCTGGATGCTCTTTAAACGTCCCGATGGCGCGTGCGCGCCCGACGGTCTCCTCCTTGTCGAACCCGATGAGCGGCCGGAGTACGGGAACGGTCGCTGCAGGAGCGATCACCGCCATGTTCGCAAGCGTCTGGGATGCCACCTGCCCCAGGTTGTCGCCGCTGACGAGAGCAGCGGCTCGGCGCTCTTTTGCAAGGATGCTCGCCACCCTGAGCATGAACCGCTTACAGAGGACACATCGGTAACGCGGTTCCTTCAGCGCCGTGATCGCCTCAAAGAACGGCTCCATCTCGACGACCAGGAGGTCGAGCGGGTGTCCCGGAATCCAGAGAGAGAGCCGGGCGTGGTTCTCGAGAACGCTCTCTCTCGCATCCGCACCCCCGAACCGCCCACCGTGCATGTTGATGTGCACCATCAGGCATCCCCGGCGCATCATCAGCCACGACGCAACGGGCGAGTCGATCCCCTCCGAGAGGAGCGTCATCACCTCGCCCTGCGTCCCGTAGGGAAGCCCGCCCGGCC